>JBARRO010000279.1:0-3670 GCA_049644265.1 Bacteroidota bacterium | reverse complement strand
CCGCAGACTCGTGTGCGACGGTCATCGATATGTTCTTCTCACTACTCATTATCCATTACTCATTGCACATTGCTCATTGCACATTGCTCATTGCTCATTGCACATTGCTCATTGCACATTGCTCATTGCACATTGCTCATTGCTCATTATTCCTTCCCCTTCGTTTCATCCCAAAATTTCAACAAAAGATTCCTTGCCGCCAGGCTCCTATACCGGGCGCTTGCTCTGACGTCGGAGATTGGGCTAAATTCCCGTTGAATCATCCCGGCCGCCTCTTCGACGACTTCCCTTGACCAGTCGCGTCCGACCAGAAACTTTTCCACGGTTGATGCTCGCCTGGTCCGTTCTGCCATTCCCCCAAAAGCCAGCGTAACCGAATCCACCATTCCTTCCTTGTTCAGCCGGAGTCTGAATCCCGCGCTGACCGTGGAAATATCGAGATCCCTGCGTTTCGAGACCTTGTACGATCGTACCCGTACGCCGTTGACCGGTTTGGGAAGAACCACGGCGGTGATGATCTCGTCACTCTGGCAGGCCGTCTTTCTATAGCCGATGAAAAAATTGTCGAGTGAAACCTCTCGCTTTCCGCCGAGACTCTCCAGAATGACGCTTCCTCCATACGCTATCAGGACCGGAAGTGTGTCGCCGATCGGCGAAGCCGTGCCAAGGTTTCCGCCAAAAGTAGCCACATTACGGATTTGTTGAGAACCAAACACGGAGAGAATCTCGTGGAGTGCGGGAAAGTCTTTCTTGAGAATCGGCATCGCATCACTCAAGGTTACGGATGTGCCGACGGTGATGGATGCAGGGGATTCTGAGATCTTGTTGAGCTTGTCGACGGCTGACAGGTCGATGATTTTCTTCAAGAGTTCGTGCTTTTTTGTGACACGCAGAGCTATGTCAGTTGCTCCTGCGATCAGCAGTGCATCCGGGTGTTCGCGGCGTAACCCAAGTGCTTCGGAAATGCTGACAGGCCGCCAATAATGCTGTGATCCGGACTGAACATGAATTGAACGCCTTGGGATGGACTTCAGCAGCTCTGCAGTTCTTTCCACAGTAGCAGTGAACTGGTCGATACCACTGTTCACACAAGCTTTTGCGGCGGCTTCAACGATGGGTCGATAGCCAGTGCAGCGGCAGAGATTACCGGTGAGCGCGTCGTCGATCTCTTCGCGCGAGGGGTGGTCTGTGTTTTTGTACAGGGCGAAGAGGGACATAACGAATCCGGGCGTACAGAATCCGCACTGACTGCCGTGCGATTCAACCATGGCGCGCTGAACCGGATGGAGCGCTCCGTTCGTCTGTCTCAGGTTCTCTACGGTGATTACCTGTTTGCCATGAATCATCGGAAGAAAAAGAAGGCACGAGTCGACGTTCTTGTAGCGGATTGACCCGATGTTTCCAGGCTCGCCAACAACGACGGTACAGGCACCACAGTCTCCCTCCGCACAGCCTTCTTTCACGCCTTTGTGGGTAGGAAGACTCCGCAGGTAATTCAGCACGGTGGTCGTGGGCGTAATCCCGGCGTCGGTGTCGAATTCGACGACCTTGAGGTCGTCGTCCAGAACGAACGAAATGGACTTATCCATGGAAGGAGAGGCGTTCAGGAAAAAAGGGATTGTGGCACTAGTTTAGCAATTGGGCGAGAAAGATACAAGGAGACAGAGGAAAGGAAAAAAGAAAGCGGCTCCGGGGGTCCGGAACCGCTTTTTCTCCCGCTGCAAGCACTTAGGGTCAGTTTCTTCCTTTTTGTGTCTTGTAGTTCTGGTATTGAATTGCCTTCTTCGCCCTTCGTGCGTCTTGTGCGCTGTCTTTGACCATGGATTTGAATGAATCGAGCATCTGTTCCTGGTTCCGAACTGCAGCGCCGCCGGCACCCATCGTTGCGGCTGCCGGAGATGACGAAAGAGCTTGTCGGGCCTCCTGGAGTTTCTCTGCAGCCTCTTCCGGCTTGCCGTCATCCAGGGCTTTCATCGCGTGCTCGACAGAGCGCGTAGAGACCGCAACGTCGGCTTTTCCCTGCACATCCATATCCCGGTGCTTCTCAACCACGGCGACATCCGCAGTGTAGTTGACGGTCGCAGTGAAACTCGTCGTCTTTGAATCGAGGGACTGATCGCTTTCATAACGGACGGTTCCACTTGCAATAGTGATGGGTCCGAGGTTTTCGCCCGAAGATCCGTCGCGGGCAGGAATCCCCAGCTCCACCGTGAATTCCCGTTGGTCGTTGGAGTATAACTCTCCGACCGGGATAAAGAATCGGCCATTATTGGAACTCCAATCGGTACCGATCACGTCGTTCATCACGATCCGGTGTCCGAGGTTCAGTTCGAGTACAACGCCATGAGCGCAGAGGGAAGAAAGGAGGTTGAATTCCTTTCGCATAATCGACGCGAGGGAATGAGGGCTTTCAATAAAGTAGTAGTTCCCACCTCCGTTCTCTGCAAGGCTAACCATGAGATTCTCATTGTAGTCGAGTCCGACGCCCATGGTCGTAAGAGCGATGGATTTTGAGCGGTATCTGCGGGCAATCCTGTTCAGCTCAGATGGACTGGTGATCCCCGTGTTTGCGAGGCCGTCGGATAGCAGGACTACACGGTTGACGTATTCCTTCCGGACATTCTGCTCGGCCTGATGAAACCCTTCGGCCATTCCTCCGCCAAGATTGGTAGAACCACGGGGATAGATCCCCTGAATGATCCGTTTGAGTTCCCGCTTGTCTCCAACGTGTTGCGCCGGTCTTAAAACCTCGATGACATCATCGTAGATGACAACGGAGAGGATGTCGTTCTCTGAAAGTTGATCGATCAGTGAATACAATGCACGTTTTGCATATTCTATCTTGCCTTCATCCGCCATTGACCCGCTGCGGTCAAGCACAACAGAGAGGTTCATTGGCCTCCGTTTCGAGGAGCCTACATCAGGAGTTGTGATAATGAGTTGAAGATATGCCGTTCCGCCGTGGAGGGGAATGAAGGGGGAATTGAGTTTTCCAACGACGGAAATTCCCGGGCCTCCGGAGCTGCTTCCGGATGCAATTCCCGGCGCTGCAAGGCACGCCAGCAATGAGAACAAGGCTGCAGTTTTCATAAATCCTCCTTTTGTTGTAATAGATGTTGGTATTGAGTAAGTTTGTTTACCTGCTGAACGTTAATGACATGAATAGTTGAAAGGTAAATGGCCGCACCCTTGCCGCCCCTGGACGACGATGCCAGGATTCTTGACCGGATTCGAAAAGGAGATGAAGACGCCTTGGAGATCCTCTATCATGCCAATCGGCCCGTGATTGCTGCCTATGTAGCCCGGAATGGGGGGACCGGTGACGATGCAGAGGACATGGTGCAGGAAGCGGTGGTGATTCTCTGGGAACGGGTGCGTTCAGGAAGCTTCGAACACAAGGCGAAGCTTGGAACATTTTTGTATGCGACGGTACGGAATCTCTGGCTGAGAAGGCTCTCTCGCCAACGGCGGGAGATTCGGACCGACCTCCGATCTGAACAAATCCGGAGCGAAGACGAATCAATACTCGAAGTTCTGATTGAGAGCGACCAGGCCGCTATCGTTGCCCGGGCGTTGGACAACCTGGGCGATCCGTGCAAGACCCTCCTGGTGCTTTATTACTGGGAAGAACTCACGACGGATGAGATAGCGGTCAGACTTGGGTATGCAA
>JBARRO010000278.1:0-4463 GCA_049644265.1 Bacteroidota bacterium | reverse complement strand
CAGCATTCGATTCTTGATGACAAGCAGGGTTTGACCCAGGCTGTCGTGCAGCTCGTTGGCAATCCGCTGGCGCTCCTGCTCCTGCGATTGGATCAGGCGCCGCGAGAACTCCCTTTGGTTTTCCTGCTCCCGCTTCAGCTGACGGACACGATACACATAGATCATGGGTCCCGAGGTGAAGAAGATCAGAACAGCAAGAGCGCGAAACCACCAGGTTTGCCAGAACGCAGGAAGGACCTTGATGGCCAGAGTTGCTCCTCGCTCATTCCACACTCCGGCGTTGTTGACAGCTTTCACCCGGAAGGTATACGTGCCCGGATCGAGATTAGTGTATTGGGCAAACCGTTCTTTGCCAACATCCCTCCAGTCAGGGTCAAACTCCTGAAGCTTGTAACGAAAGCGTAGTTGTTCCGGCGCGGCAAAATTAATCCCCGTATAGTGGAACTCGATCTTTGTCTCCTGGGGATGGAGAACGATCAGCGTGTCGATCACGACGGGGTGGTGTTCGACCTGGACCTGTTCAATGATAACGCCGGGCGGAACCGGATTCGAAGCTACGATGCGGGGGTCGAAGCGCACGGCCCCGTGGGTTGTTGAAAACCAGAGAGCTCCGTCGCGAGTTTTCCAAACATGCTGATTATTTCCGCCCGAACTTTCCTCGACCGGCATGCCGTCAGCGGTTCCGATCGTCAGGTAACTCAACGTTGAGAGCACCCCATCCGCGGCAGCGTTGAGATCATCGTGCCGGATTCTGTGAATGCCGTGCGTTCCCGCAATCCAGTAGTCACCGTCATCATCCTGGATGAACTGGGCGGGATCGTCGTCAAAGCCCTGCTTTGCAGTAATCGAACTGAACTTCCCGTCCCTCCATCGCTGGAGGCCCCGTTTCGACGTCAGCCACACGCTGCCGTCCCGGTCTTCTATGCCTATGTGGGCAAAATCGTCGATCACGCCGTCCGACGTGTTCAGGATGGAAACATGTCCGTTGGAAAATCGGGCGACTCCGCCACCGTCCGTCCCAACCCATAGGTCACCGCTCCGTGTCATGAGAATCGAATTGATCATGCTGCCGGTGAGGCCGTTCTTCGAATCCCAGGTCTTCTGTTCGGCACCACGGTAGTATCCGACCATGCCGTAAATTGTTGCGATCCAGACGCCGCCACTCGTGTCATTGATGATCTGGCGAATCGACGTATTTTCGTCGAGGCCTTTTCCCAGGAATCTCTTCACCTGTCCGCCTTTGATGGTATAGACGCCGCCTGCCCAGGTACCAACCCAAACTGTTCCATCGCGCGCCTCGCACACAGTGATGATGCTCGTTCCGTTTACCAGCGGTGGAACGGGACGGAATGTGCCCGGTCGATCCGTCGAATTGCGTGACAGGCCTCCCAGCCAGGTCCCCATCCAGATATTGCCGGCACGATCCTCCATGCCGCACATGACTTCATTTGTTTCCAGTCCATCTGCCGTCGTGAACGTCTGCACCTGTTTCTTGCGAAGACGAAGGAGGCCGGATCCTTCCACCGCAATCCAGAGAATTCCTTCGCGGTCTTCAAATACACACGTAATACTCGAGCAATCAATTCCATCGATGGTCTGAAAATGCTCGATGCGATTGTTATTCAAAACATACGGCCCTTTGGGCGTGAGGATCCAAACCTCCTGGTTGCGAGGAATAAACACTTCTTTGGGGTACACATGCTTGAACCGCGAATCAAGTTGCTCCACAAGTCCGGTTCGCCGTACGAGTCCTTTGCCTTTTTCTCCAATCCACAACGCTCCGCTCCGGTCGATATCGAATCGATAACCTCCCGTGCTGAATGGCTTATCGAGTATGAGCAGCGAGTCTTCGGATAGTCGTACGTGAAGCGTCGGTCCGACGAACTGAAGATACATCGACCCGTCGGGAGCAGAGAGCACCTGATTGGCGAGTTTTTGTGGAAGGCCATCGTGTTGCGTAAAATGGAGGATCCGGTTTCCGGCGCAGACAAAGACACCGTTTTCGGTTGCAAACCACATGCGGCCGGCGCTGTCCTCATCCATCGAACAAATGATCGTTGCTGAAATGCCGGCCGTGCTGTCAAAACGGACAAACTCGTTGCCCCGGTATTGCAGCAATCCCCCGCCGTCGGTTCCAATCCAAAGACGGTACTGCCTATCCTCGTAGATCGCCGAAATGGAAGGATGGAGGTTCGGCGTGTTCAATGCATTGAACACGGTCATTTTCACGCCGTCGAAACGTGCAAGTCCGTTCCATGTGCCAACCCACAAATATCCGTCATGCGTTTGCGCTATGCAGCGGACGGTGCTCTGAGGCAGTCCGTCTTCGACGTTCCACTGTTTAATAGTGTATTGAGCGCGGAGAGGGGCGGAAAGAACGAGAGCGGTAAAAACAAAACGAAGAATGAATGTTTTGACGTCCATGGGTGGACAAAATACCTGAATCCAAGCAAGGAATCAATTAGCATCGGTAGATGTTACTATCACCGACTCTGTGGTGACGGCTATCGGATTCAACACTAGCCTGGAGCTACCTCATCCTATAACGATCCCGGGCACTATTCAACAAAACAAAAATCCTGACCTCTGCTTGAATTCACTTCCAAACCTTTTTATCTTCACGCTTCATCCGAGGCGTCCAATAAGTTCAATCCACCATCAAAAGGGCATCCCCATGAATATTGCGCGTCGCGCTGGTTTCTTCTCCGCACTGGTTCTCTTTTTTGCTGTGGAGAGCTTAGTCGCACAGTCATCTCTCACACTCTCCATCGATGCAACAGAAGTATCCCGCAAGATTCTTCATACGAGAGAGACCATCGCAGTTCGACCGGGACCGTTGACCCTTGTGTATCCCAAGTGGATTCCCGGCGAGCACGGACCCACGGGTCCGTTGACAGACATGGCTGGGCTAAAAATCACCGCCGGTAGTACGACCCTTGCCTGGAAACGAAACCCGATTGAGATGTACGAACTCCAGGTGACGGTGCCAGGTGGGACGAACGAGATCAACGTTGCGTTCGATTATATCCTGCCGCCGCAAGGCGCGTTGTTTTCATCCGGTGCGTCATCGTCGTCAGATTTGCTTGTGCTCAGTTGGAATCAGGTGATTCTCTTTCCCGGGGGAATTTCGCCGGACAATATCACGGTGTCGCCTTCGCTGGACCTCCCCGAGGGATGGAAATACGGAACAGCTCTTACGACCCACGGGCAGCAAGGCCGTACAGTTGAATTCGAGCCCGTCTCACTCACAAATCTCATCGATGCTCCTGTCCTTGCTGCGTTCCATTTCCGCCGAATCGATATTTCACTCAAGGGCGGCCCGGCGCATTTTCTCAATCTTGCGAGTGATGGTGAGGCTGCCCTTCAAATGGACGACGCTGGTATATCTCATCACAAGCAGCTTGTTGCGGAAGCGAACGCACTGTTCGGTGCGCATCATTATAACCACTATGATTTTCTCTATACGCTGAGTGACCAGGTCGCGCATTTTGGACTCGAGCATCACCAATCGAGCGACGACCGGGTGGACGAGCGGACACTGATCGACGAAAACCTGAGACGGAGTCATGCGTCGCTTCTTTCTCACGAATTTGTTCATTCCTGGAACGGCAAGTATCGCCGTCCGGAAGGGCTGGCGACGGGGGATTATTCGTCGCCGATGAAAGGCGACCTGCTTTGGGTTTACGAAGGGCTTACCGAATATCTGGGCAATATCCTTGCAGTGCGGTCCGGACTCCGGTCTGAAGAGGACTACCGCGACAATCTCGCGCTCGTGGCTGCGCGACTCGACAACCAGCCGGGGCGAACGTGGCGGCCGTTGCAGGATTGCGCCGTGGAAGCGCAACTGCTCTATAATTCACGCGGGGATTGGAGTTCGTGGCGGCGCGGCGTTGATTTCTACGATGAAGGAGATTTGATCTGGCTCGAGGTTGATGTCACAATCCGGCAAGCGAGCAAGGCAGCAAAGTCGCTGGATGATTTCTGCAAGAAGTTTCATGGCGGAGAGAGCGGTGCTCCCAGCGTGAGCCCGTACTCGTTCGACGATGTCGTGACGACGCTGAATGATGTTGTTAAGTATAACTGGAAGCAGTTTCTGACAGACAGGCTGGAATCCCTCAGCCCACGTGCCCCTCTTGGAGGAATTGAAAAAGGGGGATGGAAACTCGTGTACACAGACTCGGCAAGCAGTTTCGAGCAGGCGACGGAAAGCGCATTCAAGTTTGTGGACTTGAGCTATTCCCTCGGCATCACGTTGAGCGGCGAGGGATCGGTCCTCGACGTCGTGCCGGGATCCGCATCGGTAAAAGCGGGACTGGCACCGGGAATGAAGCTTGTTGCGGTCAACGGAAGGAAATACACGAAAGATGTTCTTCTGGAGGCCATTACAGAGTCAAAAGGTGGCTCATCGTCCATTCAGATCCTGGCAGTCAACGGAGATTTCTTCGCAACCTATTCCGTTGACT
>JBARRO010000277.1:0-3875 GCA_049644265.1 Bacteroidota bacterium | reverse complement strand
GATCCGAACTGAAAAAGGGGACAATATTAGGGAACTCACCCGCCGCGATGATGTTGTTGCCAACACGAATCATTGCGCCTGCTCCTCCGATATCAAGCATGTGTTGCCACGTTGCCCCGTTGTCGGTTGATCGTATGATCGCATGACTACTTGGGCCCGCCATCTTGGTCAATCCGTTCGATTGAGGGAAGCGACCGGCCCCTCCAGAGCTTCCGCCTCCAACTTCCCAACTCGCCACAATAATGCTGTCGAAAGAGACCAGCGATGTAATCTTCCCGTCCAGGATTTTGGCCCAGGTTTTGCCATCGTCTGTCGAATGTGAAACGGAATTCGTATAACAAAGAATACCACACGGAAACACAGAATCCGTAACGGCAAATACATTGGTGCCGCTTGCAAACACAGATTCGACACCACCTTCTTTTGCTATTGAATTGTTCTTCGCCCACGTTGCGCCATCATCGGTAGATGACCAGAGCGGCCTCCCAAAATACCCTGGTCCTACCGCCGCAAAAAGACAGGAACCGCTTGAAGCGAATGAATGGATCGAGTTGCTATCCAGCGAAGTGCGACTCCATGCGATTCCGTTGTTGGTTGAGCGATAAACGTGTTCAGGATACTCTGTTTCCGCTAACATTGTCGTTCCAGAATTGTAGAGAGTGAAGACAGGAATGGAATCCAAGCCTGTCTGTGACCAGCTTGCTCCGCCGTTCGTGGAACGAAAGACTCCTCCATATTCTGCTCCAGCAAACAAATCTGTTCCCGCACACACAAGGCCCCGCACACGCGCAAACTCTTCTATACCGGTATTGGTTTCCGCCCAACTTGCGCCGTTGTCGGTCGAACAAAATACGCCGCCATCCGTGCCGGCAAAGATTGAACTTCCAGCCACCTCGAGAGAATTTATGGCACCGTAAGGGAAATGATAATGTCCCCTTAAACCGTTGTTTGCTGCCGTCCATGATGTCCCGTTGTTCGTCGAAAGATAGATTCCTCCGTAATACGTGCCCGCAAATAGTGCCGAGCCGCTTGCTGCGAGAGCGGTCACCCCCCAATACGGCCGGCCGTTTGCAGCTATTGTATCTCCAGGGAGGCCTGAGCTGACCTGAGTCCAGCTTGAACCCTCATTGCTCGAGAGAAACACTCCAAAGTGTTCAACCCCAACGAAAATGTTCGATCCCACAAAAATAAAATCGCGCACCTAGACGCTGTCAAGGCCTGTTGCATTCCAGGTGGAGCCGTTATCGGTGGAACGAAAGAGTCCTCTTCCAAAATTTCTAACTCCCGCATAGAGCTTTCCGTTGTTTACGCCCAACGCACTGATGAGAACACTCTCGAGACTCGTCGGTGTACGTGTCCAGGTTGTCCCCTGGTTTGTCGACCGGAAGATCCCTTGCGCGGGATAATCCGTACCTGCGAAGAGAGTGTCGCCATTGGCTGTTAACGAGCCGATGCGAACGCTGTCGAGGCCGGTTTGTACCCAGCTCACTCCGTTGTCCGTTGAACGAAACACGCCGTTCGGTTTGCCATCAGCGTTGTTGCCTGTCCCTGCAAAGAGCTGGCCTCCAGCCGTCGCAAATGCATTTACTTCGATGGTATCCAGGTTCGTTTTTCTCCACGTTGCTCCATTGTCAGTTGAACGAAGGACTCCGGCATTATATGTCCCAGCCAGCAGAGTTGTACCGTGTACAAAAAGAGCGTTGGTATATTTTCCTCCATTGTATGGTCCGTTGGTTTGTACCCATTGTGCACAAATTGTATTCAACGGTATATGAACGGCGAGAAGAAAGAAGAAAACTGAGGATCGTTGGTTTTTCACGGAGACTCCCAACACCGAAGGTTGTGTGACTAGATCTCATGCCAAATGGGCATAAAATTACCACGCAGTGACCCTCTTTCGCTAACACGCAAGTATCAATCTTTGACAGATTTGTATCAGAATAGCGGAAAAACGGGGGTGGAGGCCTTTATGGAGAGCTAGGGTGGGTAGCTTGGAGGAATTCGGAAGGAGCTACTCCGTACTTTTCGCGGAATTGTTTGGCAAAATAAGAGAGGTTATTAAAACCCACTTCGTAGGCAATCTCTGAGACTGTTCCGACGCGCTTTTTCAGAAGGTCCGCCGCTCGCTGAAGCCGGAATTGGCGGACAAATTCACCCGGGCTAGAGCCGGTAATTGCCTTCAATTTACGATGCAGCTGCAGTCGACTCATTCCTGCTTCTTCAGTAAATGTCGCAAGGTCAAAATCGGAATCACCAAGATTGCGTTCAACTACCTCGAACACTTTTTTCAGAAATTTTTCATCGGCTGAATGAACCTTGATGCCGGTCGGCTGAATGACGAGCTCACGCTGAAAACGTTCATGGAGTTGCTTGCGTTGCTCGACGAGATTTCTAACCCGAACCAACAGCTCTTTGGCATCAAAAGGCTTGACAAGGTAATCGTCTGCGCCCGTCTCGAGCCCTTCGATCTTGTGGTCTTGTCCCGCCTTGGCCGTCAGGAGGATGACAGGGATATGGCTCGTCCGCTCGTCGGTCTTTAATTTCCGGCATACTTCAAACCCGTCCATTTTCGGCATCATAACATCGCTGATAATGATGTCGGGAATCTCATCGACCGCAATCTTGATTCCTTCGGCACCGTTGACTGCTTCAGCAAGTCTATAGTTACTCTCTAAACGTGTGCCAATGTAGCGGCGCATATCGACATTATCTTCAATGATCAGCACCAGGGGCAGCGACTCGTCCGCATCCGCCTCGACCATTGCGGTTTCTGATTCAACGTCCGTAAAAGCCCCGAGGGTTGACCTGATCAATTGATCGGCGGGCTGCTCATCATGAACTTCAGCAATTTGATCAACCCGGTAGGAGGTTTTGTCAAGCGGAAGACAGACAGTGAATGTGCTGCCCTTCTCCGGCTCGCTCTTCACAAAGATTGTTCCGTGGTGCAATTCCACAAGTTCCTTTGTGAGCGCCAGACCGATACCCGTGCCTTCTTGTTCTCTCGTATGCGTGTCATCAACTTGGTAGAATCGGTCGAAGATCTTGTCGAGTTGAGACGCTGGAATGCCAACGCCCGAATCGCTTACAATAATCGCAACTCTCTCGTCGGACGGAATGCCCGCCTGCCCGGAGGGCAGGGCATTCCGTCCGACATTGACAATCACTTTCCCACCCTCCTTCGTAAACTTGAATGCGTTCGATAGGAGGTTTACCAGGATCTTTTCCAGGGCATCCCGGTCAATCCAACCGCTTATAGGATTTTCTGGCACATGGATCACAAACTGGATTTCCTTACGATTCGCCAACGATTCAAACGAGGCCGCTGTGGTCTTGACGGCGTCAACGACATTCAGTTCTTGCACACGAAGCTTCATGTGCCCGGACTCGAATTTTGAAAAATCGAGCAGTTGATTCACCAGACGAAGAAGTCGCTGGCTGTTGCGGGCGATAATCTCACCTGTTTCTCTTGCGTTCTTAGTGTCTCCGGAGGCTAATTGATTCGCAGGTCCGTCAATAAGTGTCAGCGGCGTGCGGAACTCGTGAGAGATATTGGCGAAGAATCGCGTTCTTATTCTGTCGACTTCTTTCAGTTTTGCTGTTTGAAGTTGCTCCATCTCAGCGTTGTGTTTATACCGCTGGCGATTCAATTCGTACCGTCGCGCGAACAACAAGAGGGTAAACAAGGAAACAATATAACCCGCATATGCCCACGTCGTTTTCCATAACGGTGGTGAAATAGTAATTGCAATCGAAATTCCCTCTTGATTCCAGACGCCGTCGTTGTTGGACCCTTTCACACGAAAGATGTATGTACCGGGAGCGAGGTTGGTGTAATAGGAGGCGTTTCTGTTTCCTGCTTTCACCCAGTCTTTATC
>JBARRO010000276.1:0-43520 GCA_049644265.1 Bacteroidota bacterium | reverse complement strand
CGGGGTCAGGAGGCCGCGAGCTTCCTCTTTCGACTCCGCTAGGAGTTGAACGTTTGTCGAATAAGATCCCTTTTGAAACGAACTCCGTAGGAGTTCGACCCCTACGGCGGGGTTGGGTTGCCAGTCTGGGTCGTGATTACAAACGTACGACCCCTACGGGGTCAGGAGGCCACGAGCTTCCTCTTTCAACTCCGTTAGGAGTTGAACGTTTGTCGAATAAGATCCCCTTTGAAACGAACTCCGTAGGAGTTCGACCCTTACGGGGTCGCTCGCTTTCCTTTATGGTCTCTTCCCAGCCAGTTGTTTGCCCACGAAGAAGTTCCTCTCAATCCCTGATCCTGCAAAACTGGAGCATGAGAAAGAAGGTCCAGTTCCTTTCCGTCGTGTCTCAACCGGTCGTATGCCCGGATCCAGATGCAGTCGCCAAATCCATCCACTTCGCAGCGTCCATCCCTCGTGCCTCCGCAGGGACCGTTTCGCTGGTTTTTTGCGCATTGCGATTCGGGGCACAAGAAGGCGATTTCGGGCAGCGAACAGTCGCCGCAGTCCTTGCAGCGGTAGATGACGTTTTTGCTGACCTTCTCGACTGCTCGCAACAATGACGGACCTTGAAAAGAATCCTTTGCGTTGGTGCAGACGGCTGCCCCCAGCTTCGTCAGCGGTCCTTCTCCTGCGAAGGCAATGTCGTGGACCCACTGGGACATGCGATAGCCAACATGGGCGTGCTTCGGCCGCCCTGTGGAAATCTCCTTCGTCGGATCCGCCAGTCCCGTTAAACGGTCTTCTTCGTAAAAGAAAAATTCCTTTGGTTGTGAGAACTTGATCTTCCGAGCAAATTCCTTCCAATCCCCTTCGGAGAATGACCGCTCGATCTCAAGAATTTTTTCGATGGACTCGAGGTTGTGCATCCCTCCCAAATACACTCCCCGATACCCCAATCCGCGAAATACTGCCATCTGCTTCGCGGCAAACTCCAGGAAGAATGCCTTTCCTTCATCGGCAGACTGTGCTTGCTTCAGACAGAGGTCGAGGAGCTCCTGCGTCACAACGATGCCGGGAATTCTCCTCTCATGGAACATCGTTGCCGTCCTGGCGCTCAGAACAAACACATTCCCAATGAGCGGAATGTGCTTCATCTCGTGCCGATCCATGTACACCCGAAGCTCATGCGCTTTGCGTGAATCGTAACCGACCTGATTGATAATAAATGCAGCTCCGCATTCGACCTTCTTCCGGAGCTTGAGGTATTGGGGGATGAGCTCTCCCTCAAGAAGCTTGTAGTTCGTGGTCACTGCACCGATGCAAAACTCGGTCTTGACATGGTGTTCGTCGAAGCCCCGATTCATTTTGCTCAGGAGGGAAATCAGTCCCAACGAATCGAGGTCGAACACCGGCTTTGCCATGCCGCCGTTGCCGCTCACAGGATAGTCGCCCGTCATCGCAAGGACATTGTGAAAACCCTCGCTGCTGAGCTGCCAGGCTTCACTTTCCAATCCGTTGCGATTGAGGTCTTTACAGGTCAGATGGATGACGACTTCTTTGCCCGCATAGAGGATGGGTTTGGCGAGAGCCTGCGGGGCCAGTTGCGGATTGCCGCCCGCGTTATCCGTTATGGAGACCCAATCAACGGAGGGAGATTCGACAAGCTGATTGGCAAACGTGCGGGCCCGAACTGCACTTTTCTCAGCCATGGAGCCACGAATGGAAACCAGCTCGACGCCGAGGAGGAACTTCGAAGACCGATACAGCTTTTCCTGGAGTGTTTCGATTGCGTTACCCATTGAGTGCGGGCAATGATGATGAAGTTCTCAGACCTTGCATATTACCATTGTCCGAAATCGTCGGCGGCGCGCGTGGGCGCGTCTATTTTCATCCGTTCCTCGAGTGGTAGTCGTATCAGAGAACAATTTCACATTTTCGCTTGCAATGACACAACGACACGGTGCGTTACGATTTCGTGTCCTTTTCTTTTGTGTGACTTTTCTTTTGGACAAGCAAAAGAAAAGTCACAATCACATCCGGGCTGAATGTCAATCATGAAT
Organism: Bacteroidota bacterium; assembly: GCA_049644265.1. GTDB lineage: Bacteria > Bacteroidota > Ignavibacteria > UBA10030 > UBA10030 > JBARRO01. The sequence continues at coordinate 41,478 of JBARRO010000276.1, read as the reverse complement.
AACGGAACGTTCTCATCACACCACCCTGAATTCGACGGTCACACCGGCACATCTTCATCGGGCTCGTACATCAATTGCCGGTCTTTCGTTTCCTTAATCATCGTCAATCCGACAAGAAATGTCATAAGTGCTATCGCAATCGGATACCACAGTCCGGCATAGATATTTCCTGTTGAGACGGTGATCGATGCCGCAATCAACGGCAGGAATCCGCCAAACCAGCCGTTCCCAAGATGGTACGGCAACGACATGGACGTGTATCGGATCTTCGTCGGGAAGAGTTCGACGAGAAACGCAGCGATCGGTCCGTACACCAGACATACGTACACCATGAGCATGGTCAACAAGACGACGACCAGAAAGTGATTGATCTTGTCAGGGTTTGCCTTCGCGGGATAGCCGGAAATCTTCAGTGCCGAGGTCCATGTGGAATCATTGAATGGCCCGGCCTGAATCGAACCGACGGACATGACAACTTGTGAGCTTCCATCTGACGATTGAGTCCAGAATGAATACCCTTTCTTATTCAGAAATTCCCGGGCGGCGTCAATTGTTTTGGCGGCTTCAGGGCGCGGACTCTTATCGTACTGCAGGATGATGGGATTCGTCTCGATGGCAGCTTCGAGTTCCGGATTGCCGTAGTGCGTAAGTCCTTTGAAAATCGGGTAATACGTCATCGCGGCAAGCAAGAGACCGGTCATCATCACTTTCTTTCGCCCAATCTGATCGGACAAGAATCCTGCGGCGAGAAACATGGGAGTTCCGATCGCGAGTGCAATGGCCAGAAGAGTGTAGGAGGTAACAAAGTCCATCTTGAGCGTATTCTGAAGAAAAAACAATGCATAGAACTGACCGCAGTACCAAACGACACCTTGCCCGGCAGTTGCGCCAAAGAGGGCGATAAGGACATATTTGAGGTTCGTGCGATTGCCAAAGCTCTCCTTGAGAGGGCTTTTGGAGAGCTTTCCTCTTGATTTCAGTTGCACAAAGAGCGGTGATTCCTTCAATTTGAGTCGGATGTAGACTGAAACAGCGAGCAAAACAAAGGACGCGAGGAAAGGGATACGCCATCCGTATTCCTTGAACTCCTTTTCACCCAGGCTGAGACGGGTGGAGAGAATGACGGCGAGCGAGAGAAAGAATCCGATGGTGGCCGTCGTTTGAATCCAGCTCGTAAAGAGACCACGTTTGTTGTGGGGTGCATGCTCCGCAACGTAGGTCGCGGCTCCGCCGTATTCCCCGCCAAGCGCAAGCCCCTGCGCAAGCCGCAGCGTTACGAGAATCACGGGAGCCAGAAGTCCGATGCTCTCGTACGTCGGTAAGAAGCCGATCAGGGTCGTCGAAAGCCCCATGATGATAATCGTGATGAGGAACGTGTACTTGCGGCCTACAAGGTCACCGATTCTCCCGAACACGATCGCCCCAAATGGACGCACTGCAAAGCCGGCACCGAATGTGGCAAGGCTTGCGAGAAATGCGGCGGTCTCGTGACCTTTCGGAAAGAACAGTTCTCCAAAGAACGCTGCGAGGCTTCCGTAGAGATAGAAATCGTACCATTCAAACAGAGTCCCGACGGACGAGGCAAAGATGACGCGTTTGACGTTTGTCACTTCATCGGGCGCAGAGTTGGTGGTGCGATCCTCCATAATTGCTCCTTGAGTGAGTGTTGGGGAATCCCGATTATCCCTTTAACCGGTTGAATTTGTCGACGGCTTTACGAATAGCGCGAGTATGCTCGGGTGTGCTCCCGCAGCACGACCCGACGATATTTGTTCCGGCCACAAGTACTTCCGGTACTCCCGATGCCATCTCATCCGGAGACTGCTTGTAGACAGCTTTTCCGCCTTCGAGCACGGGTAGGCCGGCATTCGGCTGGCCCATGGTCGGCAACGTGCAGAATTCACGATACTGCCTGATGACTTTTGCGGCTCCGGACATATCCATGCCCGTCCCGCAGTTTAGCGCGACAATGTGGGCTCTGTGTTCCTGGATGAATTCCGCCGCCTTTGCCGGGTGGACTCCCATCATCGTGACATAGAACGTCTTGTCGGCCGAAAGGTCGTATGCAAGTGAACCGATGATGGTTGGCGCTCCAGCTTCCTTAGCCGCATCAATCGCGAGACCGATTTCCTCGAGGGAAGTTTGTGTTTCGATGACGATAGCATCCGCGCCGGCCTCGACGAGGGCGGAAATCTGCTCTTCATAAGCCGCTTTTGCTTCCGCCACCGTCAAATCCCCATACGGCTCAAGAATTGCTCCCAGAGGACCGACATCGCCTAAGACGTATCCCTCTTTGCCTCCAAATGCTTCACGCGCGATGCGAACCGCGGCCTGGTTGATGGCTCGGACTTCTTCGCCGTGTCCGTGGCGAGTGAGTACCGTGCGGCTACCGCCGAACGTGTTCGTGATAATGCAGTCCGCACCGGCCTCGACGTATCGCTTCTGGATTGGGAGCACGCGCTCCGGATGCGTCAGATTCCAGTATTCGCCGCAACTCCCCGACTCGAGTCCGGCGAGCATGAGCTGTGTGCCCATAGCTCCGTCGCAGACGAGGCGTCGTTCGAGTGCAGCTTCGTGGAGGAGTTTTTTCATAGGTCAATTTGGAAAATGGTTACCTTCTTCCGAGAACAGTCTGAGAAAGAAGGTAACCTTTAGCATCAGGGAAACTTCGCTTCCAGTTCTTTCCTCATGGCTTCGGCAACCGCAGCAGCGTCTCCTTCCCGCTCTTCCTCATCCCCCCAATTCCATTGTGCAAGATAGTCATCCGTTCCTGTCAAACCCTGCTGTTGAGCGGCTTGGTCAATGCGTGCAACGAACTTCTGGGAGAGCTCGAGGCGGACTTCATCGAAGTCATCCCAGGCTTTCACTTGAGATGGAATCTTCTGCCAATAGAGTATCTGGTAGGATGCCATGAAATCCTTTGCGCGAGATGAATCTCGCGTTACAGTGTTGATAGTCTACTTTGACAATTCGCCTTCAATTTCCAGTACGACGACACACTTGGACGGCAGATGGATTTTGAGCGTTTGACCTGAGACCTTGACTCCGGTGAATTTGGCCGGGGAGACTGCATTCGGATTTTCAAACGTGTTATGAGCGGTGGCCTCCTCAGAAACGAGAATTTGTCCCGTCACACGCCCCGGAGTAAAATGCTCCAGCGAGCATGAAACATCCTGGGGCTTTGCGTAATTTGTGTTCACGAGACTGATGTGAATCTTGCCGGTTTCATCTATGGAGGCCGAACAGTTCACAGCAGGGATCTTTTTCCCTCCCAATTCATAGTCTGTTGCCTCGAGTTTGACAGGAAGCAGCTTCGCATTCTGATGCACCTTGAACAGATCGAACACATGATAGGTGGGCGTGAGGACCATCTTCGGTCCGTCCGTCAGGATCAGAGACTGAAGAACGTTCACCAGCTGGGCGATGTTCGCCATCTTCACTCTGTCGGCGTGATTGTTGAAAATGTTCAGATTGACCGCGGCCGTGACGGCATCCCGCATGGTGTTCTGCTGGTAGAGGAAACTCGGGTTTGTTCCCGGTTCGACATCGAACCAGTTTCCCCACTCGTCCACAACCAATCCGATTTTCTTCAGGGAATCATGCTTATCCATTATTGCGGAGTGCTTAGCGATCAGTTCGTCTATCTCCAGATTCTTTGAGATTGAAGCGAACCAGTCGGCCTCGTTAAAGTTGGTCGCTGATCCTTTCTTATTCCAATCATTCACTGCATAAAAATGAAGTGAATATCCGCTCAGGAATCCTTGAAGCCATCCGTCGGCGGCGCTCCATTTCTTCATAATCGTTTCTGTCCAATTGTAATCCTCCGGAAGCCCTCCCGAAGCAACTTTGTAGAGTTGAGTCTTTCCATAATTCTTGAGCGAGTATGAATATTTCGCCATTTCGTTGGCATAATAATCGGCAGACATGATACCGCCGCAGCCCCATGTTTCGTTTCCCATAGCCCAATATCTTACTTTCCACGATTCATCTCTCCCGTTCATCTTCCTCAATTCGGCCATGGGAGTTTCACCATCGGACGTGAGATATTGAACCCAATCGGCCATTTCCTTCACCGTCCCGCTCCCGATATTTCCGCAAATATAGGGCTCAGCGCCGATCTGCTCACAGAAATCCATAAACTCGTGCGTTCCGAAGCTGTTGTCTTCCGTGACGCCGCCCCAGGTCGTGTTTACCAGTTTCGGACGCTTATCACGCGGGCCGATTCCTTCCATCCAGTGGTATCCGTCGGCAAAGCACCCGCCCGGCCAGCGCACGGCCGGCGCATGGATTTTCTTCAGCGCGGCGACGACATCGTTGCGAATGCCGCGAGTGTTCGGGATGGATGACTTTTCGCCAACCCAGATTCCTCCGTAGATGCAGGTGCCCAGATGCTCGGCGAAATGCCCGTAGATGTCTTTGCTGATAACGACACCGGTGTCAGAGACATTGACCACAAGTTTGGATTCTTTCGGCTGAGCCTGGATTCCAAGGGAGAGAGAGAAGACTAGTGCGGACAGGAATGTGTGGGTTTTCATAGGCTTTCTTAAATGAAGTAGTTGCCTGACGTTTAAGATATATTTTTGCAGTAGGCTCAAATTCTCTGGTTGAAGAATAAACAAACCACAGAGATCACAGAATGCACAGAGAGAGATAGGAACGAATACAATTGTTTTTACTTTTCTCTGTGCTCTCTGTGTCCTCTGTGGTTTAGAATCAACAAGCCACGGAGGTCGCGTCTTCATGCGTCGCCATTCTTGCTACTGACGAGCTTCAGAAACAGGTCCACCGCATTCGAAGCGTCGGAACCGTACCCGTCAGCGCCGATCTCATCCGCGAACATCTGACTGATCGGGGCACCGCCGACAGCCATCTTGATATGACCCAGCCCTTTTTCTTTGAATCCGTCAATCACCACTTTCATGTAGGTCATCGTGGTGGTGAGGAGTGCGCTCATCCCGATGATATCCGGTTTGTATTGTTCCGTAGCGGCGAGAAACTTTTCGATACTCTGGTCGACGCCGATGTCGTGCACTTTGAACCCGGCTCCTTCGGCCATCATGCACACGAGGTTCTTGCCGATGTCGTGCAGGTCCCCCCGCACCGTTCCCATGAGCAGCACTCCTGCGGGCTGCACAACGGAGTCTTTTGCAGTCAAAAGCGGTTTGAGAACGGCCATGCCGGCTTTCATCGCCCGGGCGGCAATCAGGACTTCGGGTACGTAGAGGATATTGTGCTTAAAATCCTCTCCGACGACGCTCATTCCCGCGATTAGTCCCTCCGTCAACACTTCCTTGACACTCCTCCCTTCTGCGAGGGCGTCTTTGGTCATTTGCTCGACTTCTTTGGCTTTGCCTTCGTAAAGGCATTGGTTCATCAAGGCATAATCTGGCATGCGCGGATTCTCACGGATTATCGCGGATTGTCACTGATACGTACATTTGGATGATCTTATTCTCGTCTGAGGTCTTACCATCGTAGTGGAAGCAACAAAACAAATATTTCTTCTCTGCGACCTCAGCGTTATAACAGACTTATTCCCTTTGCGACCTCTGCGTTTTTCTTCTAACCCAGCCCTACCGTCTCTTCCCATTGAACTCGTTCAGCGCTTCCATCATCGCAACAATATTCTGCTTTGGCATTCCCGGGCTCGTCCCTCCTCCGACAGAGAGGATAATTCCTTCTCCTCCGCTTTTTTCAAGGATGTCGAGAGTCGCTTGCTTGACTTCTTTCGGAGTTCCGCGTACACCAATCTCCAGGGGATTCACATTCCCCATCAAACACATCCGGTTCCCCACGCGCTCCTTCACTTCTGCGATATCCGTTTGTTTCCCCCAATTCAACACATTGAACCCGCAGTCCGGCAAGTGATCCAGACAGGCATTGACATCCGCATCGTTATGGTAAATCTTGATCCAGTCTTTGGGAAACGCGTCGCAGATTCTTTTCAGATAGGGGTGGGCGAATTCCTGATAATGATCCTCGTTAATGAATCCCACGATATCGTCCAGAATGAAAATCCCTTCCACTGTGTTCCCCATGGCTTTGTGTTGGGCCTTGAGCCAGTCGATAACAAGATTTGTGCAGCGGTCGATCAGTTTGTGTGCCCACTCCGGTTTTTCCACAATGTCGATCATGAACTCTGTCGTGCTCCGGACAAAGCCCGCGGTGCAGAGCGGTCCGCGTGAAGTCACAAGAGGCAGAATCTCGCCGGTGTCCAGGATGCGCTGGCGTTGCATACGGATCCGGTGCAGGGTCATTCCCATGAACGCATCCGTTTCGACTTCATATTCGGGGAAACTGTCCATGTCCTCGATATGATAGAGCGTGTGGTACTCACTCGGGGTATTGTTCTGCCAGAACTTGATTTTCGCTCCAAGAGCAGATGGTTCCGCCGCCATTCCGTATTCCATCCACCATGACGGAACAAAAATGATTTCAGGGAATTCCTTGTGAATTTTCAGGTTGGATTGAAACCAAAGCTCCGGGTCGAGGAAATAGTCCATGTGGTTCAGACCGAGGTAGCCCGGGATCCATGGGCTATCAATAATGAGGGCCATCGGAACCTTGTCCAGTTTTTCAAGTCGTGCAGCTTTCTTGAAAATCTGCCATTGTTCTGGTCTCATAAGCAGCTTCCTTCCTGCGTGATTTGGGGTTTCGGCTTCGTCATCGGAGAAGGATCATTCTCTTTGAATCGACAAACCGCAGAGCGGGATCATCAAGCGACACCGCTTCGAGCCGATAAATGTAGATTCCACTTGGTGCCTTTGCATTCCATTGGACAGTCTTTACCCCTCTGTCCACAACTCCTTCCACAAGTTTATCCACCTCTCGTCCAAGAACGTCGAACACCTTCAATGAAACAAAACTGGAAACTGACAACTGATACCTGATCACTGTCGCCGGATTGAACGGATTGGGATAGTTTTGACTTAATGTGAAATCAGCCGGCTGTCGGGGCTGGTCGGCCACGTCTGAGACGGTTGACATGAACGATTTCAGCCATTGCATCGCCGGACGCTCTGTTCCGGTGCCTGTGATAAGGTACGCGTTCGTCTGCCAGGTGAGATCCTTGATGTACCCCCAGAACGTTATCCCCTTGACTCCCGGATGCCGCCAGAGAACCGGGAAGATGCGCTGATATTCCGCGAGCTGCGTGGCATCGTTTAGTTGGTTCGCTGGCGCTACGTCGAATTCTGAGATGTAGATCGGAAGCCCCGTCGCGGCGAGCGCAGTGAGGTTGTTCTTGATCGTTGTGGTGTCGGCGGTCTCGAGTTCGAAGCGATGCCCCTGGATCCCGATGCCATCGATGAGGTTCCGGTCCTTCAGAAGATTGATAATCGTCAGATAGTTTGTTGTGGCTTGCGAGTTGCCAAGGATGCCGTATTCGTTGATCAGCAGTTTGACTCCTTTGAGCATGTACTGCCGGGCCAATTGGAATGAACGAATGACCCAGTCCCAGCCCGTTGCACCGTCGCCCCCAAGTGCATTCTTGAAGGGAGCCGGGTTATGCCCCGGCAGCGGCTCATTCACCACATCGACAAACGATGCACTGGGGTACCGTTCCCCCACAAGGCGAATCCACTCCTCGATCTCCTGCGATTGCGTGAGAGAATCAAGACCAGTCAACCAAGTCGGATATTGCTGGCCCCAGATCAGGGTGTGGAACTTGAATGGATAGCCCTTGGTATCGATGCAATAGCTGTAGATTTCGTCGACACGGGTCCAGTTATAGCTGTTCCTCGTCCCTTCGACCGAAACCCATTTTGAGGCGTTCTCCGGAGTGATCTGATTCCAATACAGATCGTAGTTCAGGGGAGGAGTTCCGAAACCACCCCAGACGTTTCCCAGAAATTTCCCCTTGCCTGCTGCAAGCTGAGCCGGGGATTCGCTTCCACCAAGCATCAGCGCGATTCCAACCAGCATTGGCAAATGATTCAGTTTATTTCGTCCTGTCATTCCCATCATATTCCTTCTCCTCGGTCATGCCTATTCATCTTCAACAAGATAACGCAATGAGTCCAAAGTTCCATGAGTTTTGAAATTACTGCCCTGCGGGGTACGCACCGACGGATCGATCTCCCTTGCCAGTCCGGCCAAGAACTTTCGCTACGTCGGCGGGAATTTGTGTCCCCGACTTTGATCCCTGGAATGTCTGAAGCAATTCAAAGTTGCCCAGATCCGCGCTCTTGAACAGCGGGCCGTCGTAGCCCGACATGGAAGGGCTGTTGGCGGAAAATTCGGGGTATTGCTTTGACAACTCCTTGGGTGAAGCAAATCCCACCTGGCACTTCTCCCCACGCGCCGGACCCCACAGGATCGTTGGATACTGAGCCTTTTCCGCTCCCCGGACAAAAGAGTTGTAATCCAGTTTTTCTAGTTGCGGCTTCGTAAGGCGACCGCAGAGGGAATCCGGCTGCCAGACGAAGAGCAACGGCCTTTCAAAGTCCTTATCTCCCGTGAGCAGATTGTTGACGAAGACATGCCCTTCCCTCTTCTCCACATCGGGACCGGTGCTGGCATGCCAGCCGAAATGATCTCCCGCCGCAACGCGCCCGTTCCGTCCAATGCATGCCATGCTGTTCACGAATGTGTTGTTGTACATTTGCACATTTGAGCTGTTCAGGATCATGAGTCCGTGATCGCAATTGACGAACACATTTCCAGCACAAACGGCGCCTTTCGAGATTTCAAAGAAGAACCCGTTATCGCTCGGCCAGAGCTGATTGGTAGGAGTCGTTTTGCCGACGCGACCGACGTTTTGGATCCAGTTGTTCACAAAAACGCCGTCCACATTGCCGACATCGTACCAAATGCCGTTGGAATTCGGAAGATCGGTTACAAGATTATCGCGGCAGGTCACGCGATGACTCTGGTTGAAGATTTTTACCGCTGCGGGATAGTAGCCGGTGATATTCTCGATGTTGTTTCTCGCGAAAATGTTCTTCTCGAGGAGCACGTCGTTGGAGGCAATAATGTATATGCCTTCGGTGCTTGTGTCGCTGATCCGACAGCGTCGTAACGTCATATGGTCGCCGCGGAAATATCCGGCGACACGGGAACAGTAGGAAATCGTGCAGTCCTCCAGCGTCGTACCAACGACGTCCTTTCCGTGTTTGGACTCGTCGGAGATACCCTCCGGCTCAACGCCCTCGACTTCGAGCGCCCGATAGGCGTATTGAGTAAATGTGACTCCCCGAATGATGTAGCCCTTGCGGTCAGAGCCTTTCCCATGGCATTCTTTGGTGGTTCTCACCAGGGCGGCATCGAACGCCGTGATTTCCACAAGATGATTTGTCGGGTCGACACCGATGAACACCTGCCCTGTTTCATAGTCGATGAAATATGAATTCTCATCCACATCGCCCTGCCAACCGGCGGATTGCAGAAATCTCCCGTCCACAAACACCATGTCGTTGTTGAAGCGATGGAGGGGAGTCTTCTTCCCTTCCGTGTTTCTTCGCCACCAGTCAGCGGGTTTTGCAGGGAACAAGCGGGGCCATTTCTTGACCCACAATCCGTTGCCAAGGTTCTGCCAGTTGGTCGCCACGAGGGTGCCCTTGAGCACGGGTTCCTCATCGGCATAGGGCTGGATTGTGACTCCCTGGTTCAGCAGCAAGTTGCCAGTGCGGTACGTCCCCCCGCGTAGTACAATAGCGTCGCCAGTGACTGCACGCTCGATGGCGGATTCAAGCGTGGTTGGTTTATCCAACGACTCGCCGGTTTGTTCGCCGCTCCCGTCGGCGGCAACATAATAAATTTTCTCCGCTCCCTTCGGCAGGGCGTAGGTTTGACGTATGGGGCCGTACGGGCCGCCTGAAGGCTGCGCTGATGCAGAGGCAAAAAGCGCAAGCAGCAGGATGCCAAGAATTTCTGTTCGTTTAGGCACAGGGTCCTCCGTGATGAACAATCAAGAGAAGTTCAGAGTCATCGTATCAGCACAAGCTTTTTCGTTTGCGTCAAACCGTTCGCCGTCAATCGACAGAAATACATGCCGCTCGGAAACGCAGATGCATCCCAGATTGTCGTGTGAGTTCCGGCAGACTCTACTCCGTCGACAAGCACCGCCACCTCGCGACCGAGGTAATCAAAAATCCTCAGAGTTACTAAACTCACAACTGGTACCTCATAACTCATCGCGGTCATCGGATTGAACGGATTTGGATAGTTTTGAAACAACTCGAACACCCGCGGCGTTTCTGCAAATCCATCCCCAACAGCGTTCACCATACCCGTAACAAAAAAGGCTGGAGTGGACCAGGCACTCTGACCTGCAGCACTGATCGCGCTGACCCTCCAAAAGTAGTCCGTCACGATCGTCAGGGGTGCGGCTAACGTCAAGGTCGTATCCGAACACGTTGAATCACGTTCGAGCGAGGAGAAATCGTTCATCGTGGAGATCTGGAGCCGATAACTTGTCGCAAACATCGAGGAGCGCCAGACAAGCGTTGGCTTCAGCGGTACGTCGGTGATGTTCTTGGGAGAAATCAAGGAAGGTGCAGCCGGGATGGAGCCGACGGCGATAAACGTCCTGAGCCATTGGAGAGCCGGCCGCTCCGTTTCGTTCGTCCGGATTAGATAAGTATAGGGATACGAATTCCACACGTCGTTCTCAATGTATCCCCACAATGTTATTCCTTTTACCGAGGGGTGATCCCAGAAGATGGGAAAATACACTTGGTACTGTGAGAGCTGATTTGCATCGACAGATTCGCTGACGTCAAACTCCGTGATATAGATCGGTAACCCGAGACCCGCCAGCCTGTTCAGGTTTCCTTTGATGGTATTGACATCGTACAGGTACGTCGTGGTGCCGACAGGACTGCGGAATTCAAAGTAGTGTCCCTGAATGCCGATCCCGTCAATCAACCCCCGATCCTTCAGAAGAGTAATAAGGTTGATGTAGTTCGTGGTGGCGGTATTATCCTGCAGGATGTTATACTCGTTCAACAGCAGCTTGACCCCGTTGGCACAAGACTGTCTCGCCCACTGGAATGAAGTGATGACCCAATCCCACCCGGTGGCCCCATCACCTCCGAGCGCATTCTTGTACACGGGAGGTGCGTGGAACGGTTCGTTAACAACATCCACAAAAGAAACCGAAGGATACCGATGGCCGAGGGTGTCAATCCATTTTTCAACAGCCGCCCGTTGCGAAGCGGAATCGAGCGAGCCAATCCACGATGGCTGCTGGCTCCCCCAGACAAGGCAATGTTCCTTGAACGGAATTCCCTTGTTAATCGCGTAATTGTAGATGATATCCAGGCCCGTCCAGTTGTACTGTCCTTGCGCGTATTCAACGGATCCCCATTTGCCGTCATTTCCCGGGGTAACCTGGTTCCAATAGGAATCGAAACTCTGCCACACGCTGCTGTTTGTTCCGGCACCCAAAAACTTGCTCTTGCCATTCGCAAGCGGTTGCGCAAACGACAATCCCGGCGTCAATCCCGAGAGAGAGACGAGGAGAAAGATTCTGAGGTAATTTTTCAAATGTAATTTGAAGAACATAGGAGTATGGGCGTTGCCCTTCGCTAATCGTGTCCTGAGCGCAGTCGAAAGACTCAGGGCCGGTGGCCTTCAGGCTGCGCTTCGCTTCGGCCCCGCCTCGCTTTTTCAATGAGCGGGGAACGGCGGGGCTGCCTTCGGCACCTTCCGGCCACCTAACGCAAGAGCGTTAGGTCTTTGGTTTCTACGGGATGGCTTCGGTTCTTCGAACACCTCGTTTCCCACGATTGAAAATCGTGGGCTGCTGCCGTCTGCGTCCCGTTACCCACGATTGAAATCGTGGGCTACTTGTACTGATACAATTTCACCCGCTGAATCTGAAAATCGCCATACGGCAATCGCGCATGTCGGCCCTGATGGCTTTGATCTCCGTTCAATCTGCGCCCGGCCTTCCACACGTTTTTTTCGTAGCGCCCTTCATCGATGCTGAGGATTCCGGCGAGAGGTCGATCTGAATTCAGGGATTGGAACGTGACGATCAGGCCAGAACCGGCAAGAATGAATTCGTCGGGGCCCAGCTGAATAATGATCCCCCCGCCGCGCGGGTCGGTATCCGTCGTTGGGCCGGCATAACGGTCAAGGAGTTCAAAGGAGGCGGTCATTTGATATTCGCCGAATTTCACTATAGTCTCGGGACGGTCTTTCTCGGCGGAGATCCCCGCCATGACATTCTTTCCCTGTTTCTCGAGAATAATCGGCGCGAGTTGCGCCAGCAGGTCATACGCTTTCGAGAGTCGGTGTCCTGCAGGATCGTTGGATTCGATCGCGAAGGGACAGAAACCGATTGCATCGAGTTGACCGATGGCAAACAAGGCATCTGCGGCAGACCGATGGCTGAGCCCTGCTTCAGGGATGAACACCGGATTATCATCCCGGCGGAATTTGCTGCTCCAGTCGACGAAGCTCCCGTGGTAGATGTCGGGTGCGAGAAAATCGATCGACGGAGTTCCTGCTTTCCAGACGTCCATGATATGCGGAAGCGGCCCCCCGCTCGGATATTGGCCGGGCCGGTATCCCTCTCTGATCAACGCTGCGTTCACATACATCGGCAGGTTGTATTCCTTCTTCCCGGCCACCGTCACCTGCTCGACATATCGCGCATAGTTCCAGGCTGTGAAGATTTCATCGGTTTGGAGGCCAACGCCGAATATCTGCTCCCAAGTGCCCGACGTCTTGAATCCTCCCTTTTCCCAAAGGACTCTGAACTCAGGCTGCAAATGTTCTTTGTGTCCCTGAAGGTACGTCATGAGTTCGGCCGGTACCGCCGATTGAAACGCCTTCGTTGCGTCACCGGAATAATCTCTTGCATCCGGGATCATGCCGATTTCATTCTCGACCTGGATCATCACCACAGTATTCTCACGTCCGTCGAATTTGCGAAGATGGCTCGTGAGTGCGACGAACGCCTTTTTATCCGTCTCGAGACTGTTCCGGTTGAAGGTCGTCAGCATCTCCATGCTCCTGCCTTTCTGGTCCTGCGCCCGCGGAAACCGGACGAAATCCTTCTTCACCCACTCCGGCACATAACATGACATGCTGTTTTTCCACGATCCGAACCACAAGAGCACCAACTTGATGTCGTGCTTTCTGGCGTCGCGAATCAAACCGTCGAGGAGGGAGAAATCAAACTTACCTTCCTGGGGCTCAATGAGCTCCCAGTACACGGGAGAGAGAATGGTGTTGAGATGCATTGCCTGGAACTTCTTCCATGAGGGCCGTAGATACTCGAGGCTTGAAGCCGTTGAGTTACCCAGTTCTCCTCCGAGGATCAGAAATGGCTTGCCATGAACCACAAGTTGGGTCGCTGTCCCCTGCTTTTTCAAACGGGGCAACTGCTGATCCTGTGCGTGAATCCAGGTTCCGGGCAGATTCACTGTAGCACACAACGCACCCAACCAAAACCATAAGAATCTCAGATGCCTGGCGAAAGTAACCATGTGGTTCCTCTGGCTTTATTTTACCAAAACGAGTTTCCTGGTTGCCACGAACCCGTCCGCTGAAAGCCTGTAGAAATAGACTCCGCTCCGGAGTCCCGAGCCGTCAAACCTCACCGAGTAATGTCCCGCCGGTTTCTCTTCGTTGACAAGAACCGTCACCTCGCGCCCGAGAACGTCGAAGACGCTTAGCGTCACCATACTGGCCACTGGTAACTGGTAACTGATCACTGTAGTCGGATTGAACGGATTCGGATAATTCTGGAATAACCCGAATGTCCGAGGAGTCTCGGGATTACCATCTACGTTTGTCACCACATCCCCTACAAACGTTGTCACACTCGAATCGGGGAGAGTTGCGGTAAAGCTTCCGTTGGATGTGATGATATCTGTCTGCTGTTCACAATTCTTCGTTTTGGAGGTTGTATAGACCTTCATCGTTGCTGTACCGCCTGCGATATTTTGCATGGTAAACGTCCGGTCTGCCGCAGATGAACCTATGTTCACAGCAACGATGACAAATTTGGAATTGCCCGATAAGCCAGATTTATACGCGGTGACATAGACCGAACCACGCAGATTCGTTGTGAGAACCCGCAAATAACCTGGGCGTACAAATCTCGAGTACTGCGACATGACGTAACCACGTTTTGTCACGTTTCCATCTTCGCCAACCGGTCCGTAGTACCGCACAATGTACCACCAGATGTACGCGTTCATGTCGGCACTCATGCAGTCGTTGATCTCCTTGCCCGTCCCCAGAACCCCGGTCCAGGTGGTGTCAAGGTCCAGGTGTTCTGTCATCCACAGTTCTTTCCCTTTGCTCGCCGCAAGAGGATAGCTTGTCAATCCTCCTCCGTAAATATGTCCTCCGATGATTGCCACGTGCGCCGCGGCGGTGGAATCGTTCAGGGTCGGGTCGGAGAGGGCGTGGTCAAAGTGGAACGATTCAGGAAGAATGATTTTTGTTCCGACGGTCTGTGCATTCTCCTTGGCAAACTTCAGCATTTGAGTCGCATTCCAGTTGCACGATTCATAGGTCACGGTGACGTCGGGTTCATTTTGTATGGAAATCGCGTACAATGGCGCGCCCACGCCCGCCATGTAGTCGGCAAATGATTTCAAATGCGACGCGAATGAGGCGTAGGAAGTGTCGTACAGGCTGCCCGCAACGATATTGTTGTTGGTTTTCATCAAGGCCGGGGGCGACCACGGAGAAGCGAATATCTTCGCACCCATTCCATACGCTGCCTGTGCAGTTGACACATTGAGAGCAAATTCATTCGTTGAAGAAGGCACACGCAGACGCAGGAGCGTGAATCCAAGCTGACCGGGCCCTGTTCCGAATGCTTTCTGAATCTGGCCTGCGGTCATATCGGGACGCCAGGGAAGGATGTTCGCCGCGCCGAATCCGCTCATGACCTGACGAAGACTGTCGAGGTACACAACCACCTCAGTGGATTGAGCATAGATCACCGGCATGAGCAGCAGGCTTTGGAAAATAGCAGCACATGCAAATCTACGAACAGATACCCGAGCACCTTGGTGTTGTCCCCTGTACATCATACCAACCCTTCCTTTTATTAACGTAGCAGTACCATCTTTCCAGTCTCGACAAGCTCTCCCGCACTCAGTCGATAAAAATACATCCCGCTGGGGAACCTTGATGCATCAAACTCACTCACATATGTTCCCGCGTTCCTGAATCCTTCGAACAATGTCGCTACGTGCTGGCCAAGAATATTGAACACCTTCAGCACAATTTGACCGCTGGTCGGAAGAGAATATGTGATTCGGGTCGTCGGATTGAACGGATTGGGATAATTTTGGCTCAGCTCGAACCTTGAGGCAAGACCCAACGCCTTCTCAACTGAAACGACACCCGGATCAACGCCGGAATTCAGCCACTGGTGTATCCTTGCGCTCTCCGATCCTTCCTGTGCCTTCCACTGAGTTCGCTCATGGCAAAAACTGTGTCCGCCAGAGCAACTGCCCGGCCCGGAATTGCCGATGCAAAAACGAAGAGGAGAGCAACGAAATGCCGAACGTGATTTCCACAGCGGTTCGTTTTCATGAGCCCCCGCTTTCTTGTTCCCTGACATATCACTCACTTCAGGAGAACGAGTTTTTTTGTTTCTATGACGTCATCCGACTTCATTCTGCAGAGATAAACGCCGCTCGCAAGGTTGATCCCGTCAAACGTCACCGTGTATGTTCCAGGCTCGCGCATGCCTTCGGATAGTGTTGCCACTTCCTCCCCGAGGAGATTGAACACTCTGAGGGATACGTGGCTGCTGTGCGGAACCGAGTATTCTATACGCGTTGTCGGGTTGAACGGATTTGGATAATTCTGATACAGCTCAAGACGCCCGGGGAAGTTACCCGACGGTGATTCCCCTACGGAGGTTTCGGGATTCGTGTCGTCGATGAACTTTAGCCACCGGAGCATGAAGAGAAGATCGGTCCCCGTTCCCTTGAACTTCAGATAGACGTCATGATTACCGGAAACTGGCGCGATTAGGCTTGCGGAGAATACCGCAAACGTACCAAAACCTCCCGTACTGCTGACGGTGCACTCGACGATCTTTGTTCCCGTGTCGAGGGAATCGAGCCACACCTCAACAACCCCTCCATCATATCCTGACGATGCGTACACCTGGAAAGAACCCGGCGTCTTGGCGTATTCCGCGTTACCGAACTCGACACCGGCGTAGAGCGCCCAGTCGCCGTCGTGGATGTTATCCAATCTCCAAATGCCGCTTCGGTCAAACGTTGCAGCTGTTCCGAACTGGTTCGCAGGACATTCGCCCGGGATCGGCGTGTACGCATCCCGGTAGATGTAGCAATCAAAATCGGCGGATTTTCCCTGAACGAACAATCCCTGCCGATTTCCAGTCCATGAGTTGTAGTTCTCCTGCAAACCATCCATATCGGCCACATTGATTCCGCTTCCCACCTGTGTCCAGTCGTGTCCGTTGGAGCTGCAAAAGCCGGTCAGCACGTGGTTGACGCGAATCAGCTTCAGCCACACGGTTGTCCCTGTGCTCGGACTATTCGCCTGATAGACCGTTGAGCCGTAGCTGAAGGCGACAGTCTTGTTTGCAGAACTATCGACTGATGTGTACAGCTTCACAAAACGAGTCTGCAATCCGTTGAAAATCCAGATCCCGGCCTGGTCCGTCACACCCACGGCCTCACAATCCACTTTTGTCATCAGGGAGTAGTTGTGTTCTCCATCGTTCTTTATGACCGTATTCGCCTTGCCCGATTTCGGAGACAACGTGAGCCATCCACTGCGCGTACTCAGGGAGTAGGAATTTGAAGGAGTATAACCCAAAAAAGACCATTCGGGATTGAGTGTGGTGGAACCGAAAAAATCGGAATGGGGAACCATCCATGGAATACCGCTGCTCGGAAGTTTCGGAGCCTCTTTGGGGACATTCACAGGATAGTCAGCCGTCGGTTTGAGGTTCACTGCATAGTGCACTTCGTTCAACAATCCTTGCCTGCCCTGGCCATACCACTCGTTGCTGTTTCCGTTTCGCCACAAGGGATGAACAACCCAATGTGTGCTGTCGCTTAGCATGACAACGGCCGAAGCGTGGTTGGGATTCTGAAACAGTGCTTGCGGCTTGAGGGGATCGCTTTCGTTAAAGAAGTCCCCAAGGTCCACCCATGAGTTCTGATCGCCGGTCAGCACACTGCTCCGGAAGACTCTTTGTCCGCCGGCAACATTGCGCGCGAAGCAATAGTAATAGTATCCCTTGAATTTCCACATGACAGGACCTTCCGCCCAACTGTAAGGATACGTCGGTGCGGGGTTAATCCAGGTAAGGTCGTAGACTGCCCCTTGCGGCTGACCGTCACCCCCTAGTTGCACGATCCAGTTATTGACTTGTCCATTCTTCACCAGGAGATACCAACTACCATCGTCATCGATGAAAATGGAGTTGTCGTAGCCCAGGCCAGGCACCCCCGGAGGCGCATTCATTGCTGTCGGCAGACTCCAGGGTCCCTTGACATCATTCGCGGTGGTGAAGTGCATGACATTCGAGCGCGAGAAGAAATACCAGTACTTGTCGCCGTAGAAGACCACCTGGCCACCCCAGCATCCGCCGGCCGGAGCATCTCCATAGTTGACCCACGCCGCAGATACCGGCTGGGCGACAGCTTCCCAATGAACAAGGTCCGTCGAATGATAAATGACCGGCGTTGGATTGAACGAGGAGCCGGACGTGTAGAAGTGCTTTCCCATTTTCGTTACAGTGCAGTCAGGATGGTCGCCCGGAATGACGGGGTTCATGAATGTCTTGAACGAAGACGATTGTCCCATGCCCACGCTCGTGAAGAGCAACCAGAACACCGCCTTTTTGGAAGATCCCAACATGACTCTTTCAGAGAAACAAACCCTCATTTGACGTAAATCATTTTCTTTGCCGATGTGAAGTCACCGGTCCTGATCTTATAAAAATACGTCCCAGATGGTACGTGTTTGCTGAAGCTATCTTTCCCCTCCCACGTCACGGAGTATTCGCCACTGGCTTTGAAGGTATCGATCAGCGTCGCGATGACCTGCCCCAGGGAATTATAAATGTTCAGCTCCACGTGTGACGGCTTTTGAACCGTGTAGCGGATCGTCGTTGTCGGATTAAACGGGTTGGGATAATTCTGCTGAAGTCCGAATTGTTCACTCACGCTTTTGTATTCGTCGACGGACAACGTTGGATTGTCGAGCAAGACCTGGGAGCTCCATTGAATCCAAGGGACGAAATCGATGCTGTAAGGAGTGTCTGAAATGCCCCTCGTATTGACCGTATCCTTGCCAAGGAGAAACTTGTCGACGAATGCCTCGATTTCCGGTATCTGGATGCTCGGAACCGCGCAGTGTGCATGTCCTCCGACGACGGAATACCCGAACCGGTCGGTGACGCCCAGAGCATGATAGATGATCTCGCAGGTCGCGCTGGCAGCGAAGCAGGACGGGTTCGACAGCCACGTATAATCCGGGTTTCCGGAAACATACAGAGCGCGGGGCGCCACCATCGCCATCAACTCATGATGGTCTACCGGAAGGCGTGAAACATTGTCGCCCGAAAAGTCTTTCATGGAGTTCATGAACCAGTTGTAATCCGTGTTATCGATGCACTCCACGGTTCCGGCCGGCTCGGAATGCGAGTAACGCCATAAGGTTGCACCGCCGCCACCCGACTCCTGGGCAATCGTCAAAGCGATTCGCTCATCGAACGCGCCGGCAAAGAGAGCCATTTTGCCGGCGTAAGAGCAGCCGGTGACCGCAAGGTGTTTGCGGTCGATCGGAAGCGAGTCCTTCGCAAGCTCCAGTCCGTCGATGATTCTGCTGACTCCCCACGCCCAGGCACTGTATTGTCCGGTATTGTCGACGTTGTATTGCGGATAAAGCCGGTAGTACGGGTCTGAATTTTGCGGATTGCCATAAGCCGTCACCTGGTTATGGGTGAACGTGATCCGGACAATGTTGCGGCTGGTAAAAATCGTCGACGGGATGCTGCCGCTGGGGCTATTCATACCAATCACCGCGGGGAAGGGTCCTGTTCCGCTCGGGAGAGTGATCTTCGATGTGAGCGTGAGTGTTTGGCTTCCCACGGTAACATAGATCCTAAGCATACTATCGCTGCGAGAGTACGTAGCCGTAATACTGTCCGGGCGTGGCGGTTTGACCCCAATCTCATAATGTTGGATCTGAGCGCCGATCTGGGAGCGTCGTCGCATCCAGTCGGACTTATAGAGGAGCCGGCTGCTGCTATCGGCCCAGAGGAACGGGTCCGGAAAGGAGTTGATAACCGGAAGCGCGTTCAACGGAGGCATCGGCGGCGCAGGAAAGCCAGCACCGGTATTTTCAACATCATAGACAAGGGGCAGTTTCTGGGCAGAGATATCAGCGGCCACAGAAGCATTCAAGAGAAGCGCGAAGAGGACTATGTTTTTTGATTTCATGCTGACTCCCTCTCATTCATTCGATTTCATGAGTTCAGAGATTAATGAATTGTCAATCGTAACCTCCCACGATCAGGGGGACATCCAGTCATCCGTCCGAACAGGAGAGGCGGGTAATCCTTCTTTGTTATACAGGTTTGCTCCTTCGGGATTGTTGACCCACGCATAACGCACTGCGACGGGATTGGGCACAGTGTTACTCCAAACGACAACTTCATCACCGTTCTCTATTCTCGCATTCGCCCACACGAAATTTTCTGTCGGCAGACGCGAGAGCAAAGGTCTTCAGTTCCCCTCCTCATTTCGCCCCAAGTCCATTTCCCGTATTTGTGAATGTCACAAACGCTCTGTTTGAATCCACACGCATTGATTGACTCTTCCACCTTGCCTGCCCATCCCCAGGTCTTCGCGTTGGTATCCTGCTGAAGCACCATGCTGTCTCCGATGAGCCGGGGCTGTCTGATTGGGCAGAGGAGAAGGAAGAAAATCCCGAGTTGCATGCATTCCTGATACATTTCATCATTCATCACACAAAAAAAATGCAGCCCGCTCAAATGACGGGCGGGCTGCATGTTTGACAACGCACATCTTACTTCATGAACAGCAGCTTCTTCACAGCCGTAAACTCGCCCGCTCCATCCTGCGCCTTTGCCTGGATTCGGCAGAAATAGACGCCGGTGCCTAAACCTGCCGGGTTCCATTGAACCGTGTAGGTCTGAGCCGCTTGTACTCCATCGACGAGTGTCGTGACAAGCCGTCCGAGCACGTCGTACACCTTGACGCTGACGAACGAGCTCTTCGGGATGTCATAACGAATTGTCGTGGTTGGATTGAATGGGTTCGGATAGTTCTGGAAGAGCGCAAACTGCTGCGGTACTGCAGGAACTTTATCAACATCAAGCAGGATGCTGGTGGTAAAGAGCCTTGCCGATGAATAGTTGCTCGCGCCACCGATATTCTGGGAATTGACACGCCAGTAGTAATCTGTGGTCGCACCCAACGGAGTCGTCATCGTCAACGTTGTATCGAACGCAAGCGTGGAATCCTTGACAATCGTAGTAAAGAGATTGTCCGTTGCGATCTGAATCCGATACTTCGTCGCATTGACGGCCGCGTTCCACACGAATTTCGCCAGGCGTGGTACGTTGGCAGCGGCACTCGCCGGGCTCACCTGCGTCGGAACTGCAGGCACTGCGGGAACCGTGGTGAAGTTGAACGCAGAACCGTAAAGGCTGGATCCGCCCGTGTTTATTGCTCGTACGCGCCAGTAGTAGGTCGTGTTTCTTGCCAGGTTCCTGACCATGTACGAGGTGTCGGGTGCGTTGACGGTGTATTCTCTGACCGTTAAGGCAGGACCCGAGGACCACGAGAGTTCCAACATGTACGAATCCGTGTTCGCAGTCGTGACCCACCGGAAGGTCAGGCTGTCCACAATGACGTTGAGGGATGCGGTCGCAGGAGCGGATAGCGACGGCACGCCTGGTGCCGACCGGATCGTAAACGTATCGATCGCAGAGAACGCAGATGCACCAAGGTCGTTCGCCGCACGCACACGCCAATAGTACCTGATGCCGGCATTCAGCTGCAACGTCACCGTCGTGTCTGATGTCGAATCACTGTAGAACGGGGTGAAAGCGGGCAAAGAGGAAACCTGCCAATGATAGCGTGATGCATTGGCTGTCTTACCAACTTTCAGCGTCAAGGCTCCGGGTTGATTCGCTGCATTGTTGATCGGCGATATCTTCGTCGGAACTGTTGCGGCAGCAACACCTGCTGTGGTAAAGTTATTCGCAGCAGTGTAGGCGCTTGTGAACCCGCCATTCATTGCGGCCACACGCCAGTA
The DNA here is from genome assembly GCA_049644265.1 of Bacteroidota bacterium. Lineage (GTDB taxonomy): Bacteria > Bacteroidota > Ignavibacteria > UBA10030 > UBA10030 > JBARRO01. Next base: position 20,226 of record JBARRO010000276.1, on the reverse strand, counting down.
ATACTTTGTGGCAGCACCAAGTGAGTAAGCAAAGCTGGTGCTGTTTACCGTTGCATTGACCGGCATCACCGCCTGCTTCGCAAATGTCGGATCCATCGAAATCTGGACGCTGTAACCCACCGCATTGGTTCCCGCATTCCATTTCAGTGTATCCGCTACAGCAACAGCAATTGCGTTGTTGGCAGGGGATGCCAGAGTCGGAGCGTTCGGGACATCCGAGCCTTCTTTGATGGTCCAGTATTTGTCGACCGAGAGTCCCGTGTAGGTCTTTGCGGTGCCGTCGGGCCATTTCACATTGACGCTGTCGATCGACGTGCTGATACCGATGCCGAAGTTGGCCCTCAGTTGTTGGCCTCCGGCGGCATTACCTTCCGCCCTGATCACGCGCGTCTGCTTGAGAGCGCCGCCCTGTGTATACAAGGTAAACCGGGCGCCGATAGCGGACTTGTTGTTGCCCGTACCGACGGACGTGAAGGCAATCCAGTGATTCGAGTTGCCTCCGTTTTTCAGCAAGTACGACTTTCCCTGGGAATATGTGTAGACATCCATAAACCCGTCGTTATTGTAATCGATCAAGCCGCCCGCTCTGCCGCCTGCACCTGCAGAGTAAACCTGGGATGACAGGTAAACCTGGGATGAGACGTCCGTGAAGGTGCCATCACCGTTGCCTCGATACATCAAGGGACTGCCGAAGTTTTGAGATCCAAACAAATCGGGTATCCCGTCGTTGTTGTAGTCGCCGATTTCCCACGCGCGGATTCCGGCTTGAGGCAATCCATTGTTCACGTAGTTTGTCCCATTCCACTTGTACGTAAACGTCCCGTCTCCCTTTCCGTACAATACGACGTTTCCAACCAGCGCACCATTGCCGTTATAGTTGTCACCGGGGTTCGTCCCCGGTTGGTTAAGTGCAATAAGGAACAAATCAAGATTGCCGTCGTTGTTCAGATCCCCCCAGGTGCTGCCGATGGCTGCAAAGTGCCTCACGGTATCCTCTACGATGATACCCGTATCGGCCACCGCCCTGCCCCAGGATTTTCCCTGGGAAATCGAATCGCAGTTGTAAATGGTGCGTCCGAGCGAGGTTGCATTGGGAACGATGAACTTTCCCGTTCCGTCGTTCATGTAAAGAATGCATCCCTTTCGGGCACCGATAGAGTCGACCTGGGTGTCTATCGGGGAAAACCCATGCCGGAAACTTGGCATCAGGAGGTCGGGATAGGTATCATTATTGGCATCCAGGAAGTGAACCTGCCAGGATTCAAAGGCACGGAGGGTATCGATACCGCGATTTGCGAGGGTCGCTCCCTTTCCTATCTGCGTGAAGCCAGATGCTCCTCCCTTAAGCAGCACGATGCCTTGCCCCTTCGGATAAATGACAGCATCACCGGGAGTCACGGGCGTCACATTGTCCCATGCGGCGCTCAGATAGTTACTGTGATTGATATCTGCCACTGCCATCCCGTCAAAGACACTTGACGGGTTTCCTGCCGTCGCAAGATCGCCAGTCCCGGTCGGCGCAATGTAAACTCCCGCACTGTCATAGAATAATCCGGTCCGTGGGGCTGTGAAATTTGTCGACCATATATCAAGAACGCCGTCGCCATTCATATCAGCAAAGAGCGCACCCACAGAGTTGTTATTGCCGGTGAGGAGTGCTGTCTTCGTTGCCGCAGCCGTTGCGAAGGACGTCACGTTGTTCAGCAGAATGTTGTTGGGTGGGATAAAAAGGTCGAGATAACCGTCCCCATTGACGTCCCCCCACGCGAATCCGCCGTTCTGCCCTGCGAGCGTGGGAGCCACGGCTGGGCCCATCGAGTACACTACTTCCTGCGAGAGCGCCATACTAGGACTCAGCAGGAGCAGGACAACGCCTGCCATACTGAATCGTACGAGCTTCTTCATAATACCTCCACTGTTGTTGGTTTGATGGAGTTTTGTTAATTAGCGGGATGTACCATGTTGTGTGAAACGAAAACTTTGTTGAGTCACCTCCTCTGGATGTATCGCCCGGGAACAATCTGCCGGGCATCAACAAGCCATCCCGTCCGCAACGCGGACGGGATCGGAAAACACTTGAGGAAAAGGTTATTTCATGAACACCATCTTCTTAGTTATCGACACACTTCCAGCCTGTAGTCTGTAGAAGTACACACCACTCGAGAATCTCGTCGCGTCAAACGGTGCCACATGCGGTCCCGCTTCCTGCATACCTGAAAAGAGGGTCGCAACTTCCATTCCCAGCAAATTGAATACCTTCAACGACACCGAGCTTCTTTGCGGAATTGAATAGTTTATCTGCGTCGTCGGGTTAAATGGATTCGGGTAGTTCTGACTTAGTTCGAACTCGACGGGAGGAGCCGCTGCTTCCTGCACGTCCGTCGTGCCATTCTTAAGCAAGTTTGAGATTGTCGTGTTCTCCGTGGCAGCCTGGGCTTTCCAACCTGAGTAGATGGTCGGCTGGCTGTTCCACCAATGGTACAGGTCGCCCAATGGGAACCCGCCCATTCCCGCCGCCTTGAGCGTGGAGTTTGAGTACCTCAACTGTTCATTCATCGGCCAGCTCTGGGTAATGTCGGAATGGGGGTCAAACGCCCATGTTGTATCGGAGTTGTCTGTCCATTTCTTGTAGAGAAAGGTCTTAATGCCTTGCACATTTGTCGGCGGAATAAGGAATCCCGGATTCGTCGAATCGTACACGTTCATCATCGTGAAGTAGGGAAATGCAGCTTTGTTGTTAAAGAAGGATTTCGTCTTCTCGCTCATCATGGGCTGCGGCCTTGGTACACTATCGGGATTGATCAAGAAGACGGCGTTGCTGTATGGATTGCCTCCCGTGGGGTTTGTGGAGGCATTGTAGGGAGTCATGTAGTCCACCAACCATTTCTCCACAAAATAGCTGTTGTTGGCGAAGAGGACATGTCGCTGGGCGTCGGTAAACGGCACCAGGAAGGTAAAGTTCCCCTTCCCCACGCTGTCGATGTTCAGCGCTCCCCCGTGCGCCGTCGCGCCTTCCGTACGGAAAAAGCCAAACATGTAAGGATTCACGTAAATGCTGTTTGTGACGGAGAGCCAGTTCCACCATCCGAATTCCAGAGTATACATCATGGTGTTCAGGAACGTGCAGTGGTTGAACTTGAGGGTATCCGTGTATTCAGATCCCTCTTGCATGTACACATATCCCATGTTGGCGAACGTACAATTCTCAAACGAACACACGTCGATATGCCATCCTTGGGTACCGAACGGAAACGATACAGCTCTGCCGTAGTATCTGAAATGGGTATCCGTGTTGTTCCGGAAATAGCAGTTCGTAAACGTCAACCGGGCGTGCGAAGCCGTGACCGTCACCGACCCGCCTCCGTTCGATATGGGCGCGTAATCGAAGATCACGTTGTCAAAGACACCGACGTTCACGTGGTCCGTTGTGTCTTCGTCAATTTCCAACGCTGAGCCCACTTGTGTGCCGAGGTCGACCTGGTTCGTGGTGGCATACAGGATCCAGATGTTCTTCATGTAAATGTCGCCGAAACAATCGAAGTTGAATGTGGTGTTCGGGCCGCTCGGCGTCCAGACGATCATCGCCGGGGATGTTTCCTGCGTGGTCCCCGGGGTTGGCGAAATCAGGGTGAAGCGTTTTCCGGCTGGGACTGTGATTCTCGAGGTCAGAACATAATACCCGTATGGCTTGAGTCGAAAGACCGTATTCGAGAGAGTTCCGGCGTCGATCTTAGCCTGAACCTCAGTGTTGAGTGTCCCTTCGCCACCTCCGATGTCAAAGAAGTCCTTGACATCCACCGTATCGGTTTGTGCCAGAAGTCGGGCGGGAAGCAGAAAAACCAACAACACGAATGCCCATGCGCAAGTCTTCATATTACACCTCCTGTTGTTTGATGGATTGACGGATAGTCAAATTTCTTACATCTGGTATCGTACTCCGAGTTTCGCCACGAGCCCGTAGTACTGTTGTGAAGTAAAGCCTCCAATGGACGCCTGAGCTGCGTCGTTCTTCCTGTTGTTGAGGTTCGTGACATCCAGAAACAACTGAAGACCGGGCCATGGAAGCGTTTGCCTTGCCGAGATGTCGATTCGAAAATAATCATTGGTAAAACCGTCCTGCTCTGCGAAGGGGCCGATGGCACTGACAGAATTTCCCTGAAAGAGAAACGACAAACGACCGGAAAACCCGCCGTTATCATAGCCGAGGTATGCGTTGAGGATATCGTTCGGCTGATTGATCAAACGACCCGTTCGCGTGTAGTCCAGCGTGACCACTTTGGTTGACCGCGGTGGGACAACAATCGTCGTGTCTTTTCTCCAGGGATAGGTCGCCTGGGATGAGATATGAGTGTAGTTGATTCCAAGCAGGATCCCGTTCAGCGGCTCTGGCAGATACCAGAATCTCGTCTGAAGGTCGACCTCAAAACCCCTTATGTAAGCCGGGTGCGGGCTGTTCGTGTATGTGTGGAGCAGCGCGGAGGGTAGCGGGATGAAGATTCCGCCACTTGCGGTGTGCACTGCGTATTGTGCCAGCGAGTCCAATCCCGGCGCCGAGGGACTCTGCTGCAAGTGATACTGCGTATAATAGGTGAAGTCCCGAACTTCCTTGTAGAACCCGCCGATTGAAAACAAGCCCAATTCATTGTTGTGAAAGGTGAGGAACACATCGTGGTTCGTTGCTCTTGCCGGGACAAGTCTGGGATTCCCTGCCCACACATCCGCTTTTGTCCAACCGATGGTAAAATGCGGCGAGAGTTGATGATAGTCAGGCCGGGCAAGGGTTTGTGTATAGGCGTATCGGATGTCCACCCAATCAAACATATTCAATTTTGTCTGCACCATCGGAAGTACGTAGCGATTCCATGGATGCGCGGAGACCGAATCGACGGTCTGTGACGTTGCGTCCCGGCCATCGACCAAATTGTATGCATCGAACAAGGACTTCACTTCCTCCCACCGCACACCCCCCACTACCATCAGATCCTGGCCAAAGTTCAACTCGGACATCAGGTACCCTGCATGGTATTTTTCAATATAGCGGTACTTGTTCGGGAATCGTTGAAACGCCGTTTCAAACCATCCTCCCGCGTTCGTACCGCTGCTGTGATTCGCGTTGATGGACTCGTCGTGTGAGATCAAGTCAACGATGCTGTTCAATGTCGACGCATCGGGTGCCCAGAGAAGCTGCCCAAACCGGCCATCCAAAAAGGTGTCGTAGAGATTCCCCTCGGATGATGTGAAGTTGTTCCCCGGGAATTGACCCACGGTAGAATCGCGGACAAACCCGAAATGACTCTCCAACAGACTCAGAATTTGGCCGCCGATCGTGGAACCGCCCCGAATATTTGCATAGGGAGTACCCTGGTCATTCGTGCGGTAATTATAACGGAATTCGCCACCGAACTTGAGGAAGCCAGAAGTGATATCTTCGACGCGGACCGGAACCTTGAAATCGCCCTTGTACACTTGGTCGTTTTCTTTATAATCCGCGCTGAACAGACTGATGCTTGTTAAATAGGTCTTCAGCGGGCCTTTATCAGAGACAAGATTCTTAAGGCTATCCGGGACGGTGTTGTCCGGAATTTGGCCTGGAATCCCGCCGGTCTGACTGAAGTCCAGTTGGGGCGCATAGGGCAGGTGATTCCTCGAATAGGAATTTGCGACTTTCAACTCCATCGAAAGAAATCCAAAATCGTTATTGAACTCCAGGGAATTAACAGCGGCATCGGTGGTGTTTTCTCCCTGTCGGTATCTGAAATTGATGTTATGGAACTGATAATCCAGGATCGTCGTGAAATCGCGGGTGTTGGCATTCAAACGGCTGAATACGTTCACAGACTTGAGAGTGCCTGCCGGCAATCGGTAATCCACAATGAGATTCGCGCCGAACCGTTTTCTGGTTTCAAAATGACGGTTCAGGTTTACGGTCGTCACAGTGACTCTTCCAAACGCGTTCGGCTGCGCGGCATTTTCCAACGTCGAGTAACTGGCGTTCATGTTGTCGGCATCCCGGTCGTATCGCTCAATGTTGCCGAGTCCATAAAAGCCCAGGTCGCCGTCAAAAAAACGATCACTCGCGGAAAACACCGCTCTGTAGTTACCGTAGTTGTTGCTCTTTTGGGTATAACCGGATTGAAACATCAGGTCCGTCCGGAATCCTTCTGGAGCCTCACGTAAGTTCATGTTCACAAAACCCCCGATCGCGTTCGCGTTCAAGTCCGGCGTTAGTGACTTGAACACTTCCACCGACTTGATCATGTACGGCGTCACCATCGAAAGGTCAACGCTTCGATCCTGATTGATGTTCGCGGCACCCGTTCCGACTTGCGAGGCAGCGCCGATTTGCGTGCTTCCGGTCGACGCCATGGTAATTCCGCCCACCGCGACCGCGTTGAATTGAGGAGCCAACCCCCGGATAACAATTTTGTTTGCTTCGCCAGAACTTGACAGAGTAGAGACGCCCGGTAACCGGCCTATCGCCTGAGCAGCGTTGAAATCGGGAAGCTCCTGAATCCTTGCTTCGGAGACTATGCTGGCGATCTTGTTTGAAGAGAGCTGCTGATTGATTGCCTGCACCTGACCAAGGGCCTGTCCGGTGACGATCACTTCTTGTCCCTCGATCGTTGCTGCTTTCAGCGTGAAGTCCCGATTCACAGTCTCGTTTTCACCCACGGTCAAGGAAACTGTCACAGAGACATAGCCGATGTAAGTAATCTTTATCGATACTTCGCCGCTCGGAACGTTGACAAGCGTATAGGCTCCGTTCAGATCTGCCGCCGTTCCCACGCTCGTGCCGTCCACGATGACATTGGCGCCGGGTAACGGTTCCTTCGTGTCCTTGTCAAGGACTTTTCCTTTTAAGGTTCCTGAGGCCATGAGAGGCGAGACCGAGGCGAAACACAGGATTACCAAGCCGGCAAGAATCCTCTTGTTGATCGACAGAATGCGGAATGTCTCAACCGCCGGAGCAACGATGTCACATGAAGTTTTCACAGGAAGTTCTCCTTGTTCTTGTCAATGCAGCTTTTGCTCCACCCTGCATTCCCCGATTGAGTATCGGACACACCAATCAGCGCCCGATGTACGAGTTGAGGATATTCTCGAGCATTTCCTGCCGGCCGCTCTCCAATTCCGGCTTTCCCTCTTTGATGACCCACTTTTCAATCTCCTCGAAGCCGACCTTCCCGCCGACAATCTTTGCTCCAATACCTGAATCGAAACTGCTGTATCGTTCCTCAATGAATTTGGAAAGCACTTTGTCTTTTATGATTTCATATGCAATCAGCAACCCGCGGGCGAAGGCATCCATGCCTCCGATGTGGGCATGGAAAAGGTCGTACGGGTCGTTCGAACTCCGACGCACCTTTGCGTCGAAGTTAAGTCCTCCGCTCCCCAATCCCCCTTGGTTCAAAATGATCATCATTGCAAGCGTTGTCGCATAGATGTCCGTCGGGAACTGGTCTGTATCCCACCCGAGTAAAAGGTCGCCACGGTTCGCATCGACGCTCCCCAGTTTTCCCGCCGCCGAAGCTACGGCAAGCTCGTGCTCAAATGTATGCCCCGCGAGGGTCGCATGATTCGCTTCGATATTCAGCTTGAAATCTTCGAGCAGGCCGTATTCCTTGAGAAAGTACAGCGTCGTCGCCGCATCGGTGTCGTACTGGTGTTTTGTCGGCTCGGCAGGTTTTGGCTCGATGAGGAATTGTCCCTTGAAGCTGATCTTTTTTTTGTAGTCAACAGCCATATGAAGGAACTTCGCCATATGCTCCTGCTCGCGCTTCAAATCTGTGTTCAACAGGGTTTCATACCCTTCCCGGCCACCCCAGAACACGTAGTTTTCTCCGCCGAGCTCTTTTGTTGCGTCGATCGCGTTCTTTACCTGCGCCGCCGCGTAGGACATGACATGTGCGTTGGGACTCGTTCCGGCTCCCTGCGAATATATCGGGCTGCCGAACAGGTTGGCCGTTCCCCACAACAACTTGATGCCGGAATCCTTCTGCATCTTCTTCGCAAGACCGACCATGGTCTGCAGGTTCTTGACCGACTGCGAAAACGTATCTCCCTCGGGGGCGATGTCGCGGTCGTGGAAGCAATAGTAGTCGATGCCCAGTTTCTGAATCAACTCGAAGGCTGCATCAAACGTATCCTTCGCCCGATCCATGGGATCGCCCTTCTTTCTCCATGCCCGCTCAAAACTCGGACCGCCAAACATGTCTGATCCACTCCCGAGCAGAGAATGCCAGTAAGCGACTGAAAACCGGAGATGCTCGGCCATTGTTTTCGCGCCGACGCGATGTTCTCTATTATAGTACTTGAAGGCGAGAGGATTCTTCGAATCTTTTCCCTCGTACGGTATCTGTTTTTTGATATTCGGAAAGTACTTATTCAGCATAGCGATGGTCAGTTCCTGGTTTCGAGTTGGTCAATGCTCATGCTGCGTCATGTCGGTTCGGTCGAAAAGCTTTTGCGTCGCTCGATGAGCTCATCCTGAATCTGAAGATTCAGTTTCTTGTTAATCCCATAAAACATCAAAGCAACCACGCCAATAGAGAATGTGATCGCCGGATAGATACTCGCCGTCATGCGAATACCGAACAGGGCGTGTTCACTCTGAGCCACGTTCGGTGCATACCCATACAAGGAGAGGAACCACCCGCAAATTGCTCCCCCGAGTCCCAGGCCTGCCTTCAGAGCAAATACGATGCCCGCAAACACGACTCCCGTCGCACGACGGTTCGTCTTCCATTCAGCAAAATCAGCAACATCGGCCATCATTGCCCAAAGCAGTGGAATTGTCGGACCGTAGGCGAGGGACTTGAAGAGATTGAGAACAAACGTCGCCCCAATGGCACTCGCCGGCAGGAAGATGAAGAGCGCTGTGAACAAAGCGGTGCACGAAAGGCCGGTCAGGAATACTCCCTTCTTCCCGAACCGCATAGACAGCGGTTTTGAAAGAAGAACGCCGATGATCATGACCAGCTGGCCACTCATATTAAAGAGGCTGAATCCCACGGAGGTGACGTTGGTCCGGTCTTCTGTTGCCAGAAGCCCAAACGTGTTCAAGACACCATGCCACCACCCTCCCGCTTCGGGAGCGCCCGCCACCGTCGTCACAAGACCCCACGACTGCAGAAAACTGAAGAGTTCGGCTTTGTCGACATAGTAAGTGAAGTAGTAGAACGTTGCGCTGCCCCAGAGTGCGAGAGTTATGAAGAGGAACAGGGTCAGGACAAACATGGACTTCCAGGGGGCATTCTTCAGCAAATCTGCAAAATCCTGCCTGGCGGAGGGTTTCTGATTGGGATCCGGTTTTACACGCTCGCGTGTGGTAAAGAACGTGATCACAAAGAAGATAACGCACAGGAATGCGAAAACCCCGATGGTCATCGACCAGCCCTTTGCCGCGTTGCCCTCTCCAAACTTGCCAACCATCGGCAGGGTCAGACCCTGAACGATAAACGCAGCCGCCATCGCAAAGAAGAAGCGATACGACGAGAGGCTCGTACGCTCATTGACGTCGCCTGTTATGACGCCGTTCAGAGCAGAATAGGGAAGGTTATTGACGGAATAGACTGTCATCAACAGGATGTACGTCACGTACGCGTAGATAAGCTTGCCGGTGGGGTCGAAATCGGGAGTTGTAAAGGCAAGATAGAAGAAGATGGCAAACGGCACCGCCGACCAAAGAACCCAGGGTCGGAACTTGCCCCACCTCGTCTTCGTGCGGTCAGCAACGGCTCCCATGAATGGGTCGAACATTGCATCCCAGAACCGCCCGACGAGCAACAGAGTCCCTCCCGCCGCAGCTGTAATGCCGAAGACGTCCGTGTAGAAGCCAAGCTGGAAGATCAGCATGGTCTGGAACACAAAGTTGGCGCCGGCGTCGCCAAACCCGTATCCCGCCTTCTCCCAAAACGAAAGTTTCTGCTGATAATGGTCTGCCATTGTCGGTTGTCGTGTTTAGGAGTTCTGGCTGTTTACGGTCAATATGACCTTCTGCAAATCACTGTCGCGAGACGAGGTCCCCACCTGAATCTCGAATTCACCCGGCTCAACCACATAGTTCATCCGAATATCCGTGAACGCAAGGTGCTCAGGATGGATTGGGAGAGCAACCGTCTTTGACTCTCCGGGATTCAGATGAATCTTCTGGAAACCTTTGAGTTCCTTGACGGGGCGCGTCACCGAGCTCACCACGTCGCGGATGTACATTTGGACAACCTCGTCGCCGGCGCATTTTCCGGTGTTCTTCACATCCACAAGAACCCTGGTGGAGTCTCCAACGTGCAGGGACGATTTCTCGAGGCGGACACTGCTCAACACGAATGTTGCATAGCTCAGGCCAAAGCCAAAAGGATACAACGGAGAGACATCGTCACCAAGATATCCTCTGCGCGCGGAAGGCTTATAATTGTAGTAACAGGGCAGATGGCCCGCAGATCGCGGGATGGAAATCGGCAGCTTGCCACCCGGGTTGTAGTCGCCGAACAGGACGTCGGCAACTGCGGTTCCGGCTTCCTGTCCAAGGTACCAGCATTCCAGAATCGCAGGGACCTGCTCCTGAACATTGCCGATGGAATTCGGGCGGCCGTTGAACAGCACAACGATCACAGGCTTGCCGGTTTCCACAACGGCTTTGAGCAAATCATTCTGGGCACCGATGAGATCAATGTTCGCCCTGTCGCCCATATGTCCCCTGTTCCACGCTTCACGGGAAGTCTGTTCATTCCCACCGAGTACCAGGATGACCGTATCGGCCTGGCGTGCGGTTTCGACTGCCTGCCGGATGAGTTTCCGATTCTCTTCGGGGTTAGGAAATTTCACCGCGTCTTCATTCCACGAGCCGCCGATGGTGAGTTTGCATCCTTCGCTGTAGAGAACCCGGGCACGCTCTCCCATCTTTTCCTTTAGTCCCTGGAGAACCGAGACGAAAAACTTCGGTTCACCCGTGTATCCGCCGAGGAGCCGTCGGTCCGCGTTCGGCCCAATGACTGCAAGAGTTCGGATGGACGTCGGGTTCAGGGGCAGCAGATTGCGGCCGTTTTTCAAAAGTGTAATGGTCTCTCGCGCCGATCGCAGGGCAAGCGCCCGTTCTTTCTCCAGTCGTTCCTTCGTCCGCAACGCTTCCGGGTCGACGTACGGGTCATCGAACAACCCGAGCTCAAACTTGTATTTCAGCATCGGAGCGACAAGGTCGTTCAGAATCGACTCCTGCAGCTTCCCCTCCCGAACGAGATGAACAAGGTTCGGATAGCAATCGGGGTCCGGTAATTCAATGTTGACACCCGCCAGCACACCGAGAAGCGCCGCCGCTATCTTATTCTCTGCAACGGCGTGGGTGGTAGCTTCGTCTCGCTTGTGCAACTCTGCGATGGCATAGTAGTCCGAAACGATAAAGCCTTCAAATCCCCATTCCTTCCTCAACACATCGTTGAGCAACCAGGAATTCGCGTGAGAGGGCACGCCATCAATCTCATTATACGAAGCCATGACGCTGGCGACGTGAGCTTTGGCGATCACCTCGCGGAACGGCGACAGGAACGTGTCGCGAAGGACCCGTTCAGAGATGTTGGCCGGTGCGCAGTTCATGCCCGATTCCGGCTGACCATGTGCGGCGAAATGTTTCAGCGTGGCGATGACGCGTTTTTTGTCCTTCAACGTGCCGTTCCCCTGGAAACCGGTCACCGCAGCAATCCCCATTTGCGTGACGAGGTAAGGATCCTCGCCGAACGTCTCTTCGACCCGTCCCCAGCGCGGGTCGCGAGCTACATCGACAACCGGCGTAAGCGCCTGATGCGCTCCCCGTGACCGTGTGTCATCGGCGATCGAAGCATAGATCTCCTCGACCAACGCAGGGTTGAATGTCGACGCCAGGCCGATCGGCTGCGGGTAACTCGTCGCTTCCTTGCCGGCGAGTCCGTGGAGACATTCTTCATGGAAAATGACAGGGATTCCGAGGCGCGTTTCCTCGACAAAAAATTTCTGGAGGCGGTTGGAGAGCACGGCCATTTCATACGCGGTGAGGCCGCCGCCGGTGTCGCTCAGGCGCGCAATCTGTCCGATGCCCAAGCTCAAGTGGCGGCCCATCGAATCCAGATTGAGCTTTCCGGATTCATCGAACAGGACTGACTTCTTCTGGCCCCAAATGCAGACCATCTGAGCCACTTTTTCTTCAAGCGTCATCCGCTTGAGAAGATCGGCGACACGTTCGTCGGATAGTAAGGATGGATTTTTGTAGTTGACTGCGGCCCCAGAGTCAACGAGGCTTTTCTGGACGGTATTCTGAACCATTTTTATTGAGAGCTATCGTCGAGGGAGAGATTCTTAAGAAGCCGATACTTGAACTTCGATTTATTCAGCAGCAAGGAGTTGCTGTGAGTCTCGTCCGGTTTCATTGTGGTAGCAACGAAGTGAGATCAGGCCGGGGGCTTTTTCTAACTTCACCGCAACAGATTCTTGGGGGATCTTGGACGAAACTTCCGAACAGGTTAGAACTTAGTTGAACCGTTTCAATACTACTAACGAACTTTTAGAAAGTCAAGCAGAGAGTGGACTGTTTGCAGATTCTTGGGCTGATTTTGTGTGCTACGAGTGAAACAACTTGCCGTTCTCAGTCTTGCGAAAAAAGCGCTTCCATCGGCGAAATTGGAGTGCTTCAGAACCTGCCGAAGCACTTCATCGATACCCGAGTGTTCCAACCTCGCTTACGCTGCATGATTTCCAGGCCTGTCATCCAAACTGCGATTTCTATTACTTTTTCCCCGATGCCCGGAAGCTCTCCGGCGGCCCCAGGTAGCTCGGCTTCACACCGCCAAGGTCCACCACGATTTTTTCAAGAGCCACGGCAGGGTCAACCATCCAGATCTTCAACGTGTGATAGCCCGGAAATCCGATCGCATGAGTTGTCGTCGGGGTGCGGCCGTTGTTCGCCACAGCATTTTCCCAATCCCGATTGCCGTTCTGAGCACGGTAGTTACCCGGAACCAGGGTGACAATCTGCGGGGCTTCGTCGTCGAATGAGACTCCATACCGGACCGCCCTGTTGGGCATGAAGTTCAAGGCCACTCCGAAGATTCCCTTCACTTCAACCTTCCCGGTGCTAAACAAATACATCCGGTATTCCAAACAAGGGGAGCCTCTACCGGGGGTGAGTTCCGGGGCATTTACTTCGGATGTCGTCCTCATGGCAGACAATGTGTGGCCGTAGTCCTCAATCTTCATCCAACGATTGGGCCCGTGATCAATCTTGTTCGTATAATGCTCCGCCTCGATCGAAACAAATCCTTCACCTTCTACAAATCCCTCAAGCGATGCGCGAGAGATCTGTTCAGGGCTGAAAGCTTCCACGTTAACCCGGAAGTCACCTCCGGCACCAGTCACCTTCACTGTGCCACCCGTACTCCCTTGCGGTACCGTCTTCCAATCCACACTCACCCAGATCCTCAGTTGATCCTTGATCTCGCCGGCGGAAGATGAGAGGTTGATCCACGGTTGATCGGGTTGAGCCGAGAAAACAAACGGGAGTTTTCCCCGATTGAAGATCTCAATCCAGTGTCGTTGCCGGTTGAATACGTCGAACCGGGGCAATACGGGATTCGCATCGACGTTCACCGAGCCCTCAACGGCAACGCCCATCGATGACGAATCCGGCACCGCAATGTCAGTAAGGGAAATCGCACGAAGACTATTGGTGGGAGGATCCTGCCAGTTCGTGTATCCCAAATGAGTCTGGTCCATGAAATGATCCCATTTGCCGTTGGCAAACGTTCGATTAAAATACCCCATGAGGCTCGTATCTTGCTCAAATAAGCTTCGCGTTCTTTCGGCCATAGCGTTGGTACTCACGCGTCCCTGCTGTGCGTACAAGGCGTTCTTTCCGGCCGAAACATACAAGTCGCTCACCAAGGCGCTCGCCTTCGCCGGAAACAGGACGAGTTGATAGAAAGCGTCGTGCGCTTCGGCGGGCAGCTTGCGGGAGATCTCCTCAGCTTGAGCGGTGATTGAATCAAACTCTGCAACGACGTTTTCTGCCTCGTGATAGTTCACCAGGCTGTACGTCGTTGGACTGAGGAGTTCGGGTTTACGGCGGCCGTTGAACTTCGTATACTGTGCGATGACAGCCGCAATCCCGTCCGCATATTCCTCCCCAAACTCCCTTGCAACCCACCGGCGCGTGTACTCGTCCGTGTTGTCGCCGGCCCATCTCTTCGTGTCCCACGCAAGATCCATGAAATACTCCAGGGGGAATTCATATCCCTTAAAGTGTCCCACGTTGACAATCCAAATGCGGTCGGCTCCGTATTCCTTTGCGAGCGACATTTGTTCCCAGATTTTCGGGATCGGGTTTGTGTTGAGCCACTGATAACTTCGCGGGCCTCCGTGATAGTCAAAATGGTAGTAAATCCCCGCACCCCCACTCCGTGTACGCTCCTCCAGGGTCGGCAGCCGGCGATTGTTCCCCCAATTGTCATCGGGCCACAAGAGCGTCACATCATCCGGGACCCTCATTCCCGCATTGTAGAAGTCAAGCACCTCTTTATACAGGCACCACATCTGGGGAATCTTCCTTACATCAGGATTGACCTCGGCCGCGAGAATTCTCCTCTGAACACCAACGATTTTTTCAAGCAGAGCCATGTTTTCCTCGGGACCTCCTTCTGCCATCGGTGTATCATCTGCGCCCCGAAGGCCAATCGTGATGATACTTTCATAGTTCTTGTTCCGTTTCACTCCTTCCCGCCAGAATTTCTGGAGCGTATCCGGATATTTCGCATAATTCCAGCTTCCAAGCGTTTGTTTGTATCGTCGATCCCACTCTTTTTGTGCACGAAGCATCGGTTCCTGGTGGGATGTACCCATGACAATGCCGTATTCGTCGGCGAGGCGCGGGTTCTCCAGATCATCTTCATTGAACGCGTTGTTCCACATAGCCGGCCATAGATAATTACCCTTCAGCCGCAGGATCAGCTCGAAGAGTTTCTCATAGAACTGGCGTCCATAGTTCGCAACTCCCGGCGGGATTGGCGGGTCCTGCCCCACAGGCACCATGCCGAACTTCGCGCGGATCCAGTTCGTGAGATCGGGTGCCTCGTCGTTGAGGAAGATTCCACGGTACTTTACCGATGGCGGTCCGTTGGAATGCCGGCCCGGATCGATAAAGACATCCGGATGATGTTTGATCGGCACGTCCGCCCACCAGTACCACGGCGAAACACCCATCCTCTGCGATAGATCGAACACCGCATACATCGTCCCCCGTTTGTCGCTCCCTGCAATCACCAACGCCCGATCCACGCCGGGGAACGGCTTTTCCACAGATTGGATCAGGAATGACTCCCACTCTCCTTCGATTCCCTTCACGTCGAGTTTCTTCTTATCGATCAATGTCCGCAAGAACTGACTCCTGCCGATGGTTCCGATGATGACGATTTCCTTCGAACGTGGAATCCTGTCCGTCGAGAGGACGGGTTTTGCTCCCGTCACGCTTTCCACATCCGCCTGAAATTTTCCGACAATCAGCCGCACCCCCGAATACTCCCGGGAGCTTATGCAGATGGGAGCGGAACTGCCTGAAGCGGAGAGAGCGAACTTCTCTTTGCCGCTGGTAAAGCTAACAAAGGAATCTCCGCCGATCGCCATGGCCAGGTGGAGAGAAAAGAAAATCAGGACTCCTAGCATCAATCTCATTCTCTTATTCATGGTATTCCCCGGATAGTCAATTGTCTGAACAAGCCCTGACCGGACCGTTCGTGAGATGGTAGACTCTGAAATTCCCGCTTACCTGCAGCATCCCGAGCATGTAGAGCATTCCATCGTAGTAACGATACCGACCCTTCGGTACCGGCGTTTCCCAAAATTCCTTCACAAACTGTTTCCGCAGCTCGCTGGTCGAAGCGAGCGCAGCAACGGCATTCATCGCGACAAGACCGGGGCTATGATCATCCGAAAGCTTCTTCCCATTCAGCGTATATTGGTTGCCGTACCGTCCTTGTGACGCGAAGAACCCGAGCAGACGATTCAACGTTGTGACCTGCCAGGGATCCCGCGCGAACCACTGGTAGTCGAGCGCCACATTCATGGCCACCCGCCAGGCATCGAAACGAAAATCATCGTGCCCTCCCGGCCATGGGCTCATCGGGATCCCATCGAACTGACAATAATCAGGCGACAGACCGGTGGACGAATCCGCCGCCCTACGAAGCAACATACGACTCGCCGAAGCAGCGTTGCACCAGAACTCATTGTCTTGCTTCCCCCATCTCGCCCAAAGCTCATAATAATGGGGAAGTTGATAGGATGGATCAGTAAACCCTGATGCCTGGACTTCCGGCACGAACGAAACGAGATGCTTTTCTTTGTTGAACATGTTCGTGACAGGACCGCGATCGGATTCGGATTCCTTGTGCAGCATGGTATGCAGAATTCTCTGTGCCTCGCCGCGATAGTTCTGAAGTCCTTCTCCGTCTCCCCAACGCCCAGATGCAAAGAAGAGGGACGTGACAATCCATTCCTCCCCATCCGAGGCGGCTGTAGCATCGAGGATCGTCCCGTCAGTTTTGCAGTGCCAGGCAAAGTAGCCCTTGTGCGCACCGGATTGAAATTGCATATGCGTCTTCGCCCACTTCCACAATCGGTCAAACTCCGCTTTCTTGCCCAGCTGAACGCAAATCATCATTCCGTAGGAAATGCCCTCGGTCCGCACATCGCTGTTGTTGACGTCCTCGATATATGCCATGTCGGGCTCGACCGGATAGTAGAGGCGTTCGGTCTCGTTGTCCCCGTAGAAGATCTGGTGGAAGACGCTGTCGATTCTCGTCTGAACGGACGTTGCATTCTTTCCAAGGAGTTCAGCGAAGAGGTTCTTGTATGACCCGGAAAAATAGGATCCTGAATCCGGTCCTGACCACCGACACATCGAGTCGTTGGTCTGCGTGATCAAAAGAATTGCGGCAAAAAGAAGAAGTGTGCTTCTTCGATTCATCCGGGGTATTTCCTCCTCTGGCGTGCTAAGGTGGTAAGATGAGGTCAAAAAAGAGGCGGTTTTTGGACAAATTGAACCGTTTCAATATTGGCAACTTATGCGAAGAAAAGCAAGCGAAGTATCTCCCCTTTCCCGCCGGTTTCCTTGCGCTTTAGGAATTCTTGACAGAGATGCGGTTCTTTTCTGCCCACATGGAAATGTCTTGAATCGTTTCAATAGTTTGATTCTGTGTAAAATATATGATAATATCTCCACGGTCGTTTCAAGCCCATTGTTCCAACCAGACGTTTTGCTCACGCCCCGGAGAATCAAACCGGTTCAATAAAGGCAGAACGAAACACAATTTCCAACTTCCATGAAAAAGACAACAATTGAGGATGTCGCAAGACGTGCCCGGGTTTCAAAAGGCACGGTCTCAGCTGTCATCAACGCAAAAAGCACGGTGAAACCTGCAACGAGGGATCACATCCTGGAGGTCATGAAGGAATTGAACTTCCGGCCGCGGGGTGTTGCAAGAAACTTGAAAAATGGAATTCAGGAAAGAAGCATTGGAGTCATCATCAAGGACCTGAACTATCCGTTCTACACATCCGTCGCCATGGGGGTGACTGAGTATGCGAACAGCAAAGGCTACTCCGTCGTCATTGCAAGCTCCGATGACAACAACGAGCGCGAGAAGCAGCTCTCGCATTTATTCTCTGCCAAAGACATCAAGGGAGCGATCATCGCACCGGTCATCGAAGGGACAGCCGAGATCGAACACCTGTTCCGGTTGAAAATGATCAATTATCCTTTCGTGCTCCTCGAGGATGTCAAGGGGATCCAGGCAAACGTGGTTGCCATCGATAACCTGAAGGCGATTAAGAAGGCGGTAAAATACCTCATCGACAGCGGCCACACGCGAATCGTGCACTTTGCCGGTCCAGCCCAGTCCTCACATACTCAGGAACGAATCGAGGGATTCCGACATGCGTTCAGCGAAAGCACACTCATTTTCCACGAAGACCTGATCGTGCCGATCGGGTCACACTATGAAGAGAGTTACAAGAAAACGCTGGAGTTCTTCAAGAACAAGAAGCGTGAGGATTACCCAACCGCGATCGTTTGCTTCAACGACCACCAGGCACTTGCCGTCATGATGGCTCTCAAGGAACTCTCCATCAGCGTTCCAAACGATCTATCGATCATCGGCAACGACGATATCTACTACGCGAAGATTTATCCGACCCCTCTCACAACCATTCGCGCCCCGCAACTCGATATCGGTACGAAAGCCGCAGAAATTCTGATTCGTAACATCGAATCGTCAACGCTCTTGTCGGTCGAACGTGTCGTTCTGGAAACAGAATTTGTTGTTCGGGAATCTTCCAGAGTTCTGAACACACGTTGAATCGGTTGCCCGGAACAAACCAACCTCCGCCGTAGCGTTCCTCAACATCGAACCAAGAGAATTGCAATGTCCCTCGAGCAAACCTGGAGATGGTTCGGCCCCCAGGATCCCATCACCCTACCGGAAATCCGACAAACCGGTGTTACCGGCGTGGTGACGGCCCTCCATCAAATCCCAACCGGTGAAGTCTGGCCTGTCGATGAGATCCGGCGCAGAAAGGGACTCATCGAGGCCGCGAACCTGAGCTGGTCTGTGGCGGAAAGTGTCCCGGTGCATGAACATATCAAAAGGCGAACCGGACATCATTCACAGTACGTGGAGAATTACAGGACGACCATCAGAAACCTCGGGCAATGCGGGGTCGATACCGTTTGTTATAACTTCATGCCACTGCTCGATTGGTCCCGCACTGATCTTGAGGTCCAGCGCGATGACGGTTCCACCACGACCAGGTTCCAGGCCATTGTGTTTGCCGCGTTCGACCTTTGCATCCTGGGTCGGAAAAATGCAGAACATGACTACACTGAAGAACAACTGCGAGGTGCGAAACAACTCTTCGCCTCCCTCAACGATTCGCAGAAAGACAGACTGCTCCAGACCATCCTTCTCGGCTTTCCCGGATCTCTCGAATCCTACTCCCTGAAGGAACTAAAGACATCACTCCAGGAATATGCGCAGCTCACCTCCAGCGACGTGCGTGAGAACCTGCATACATTCATCAAAGAGATCGTCCCCGTTGCAGAGGAATCCGGCGTACGTCTCGCGATCCACCCGGACGATCCTCCGTGGCCCCTTCTCGGACTACCGAGAATCGTCAGTACGGAAAAGGACATCCGGCAAATCCTGGACGTCTCCGGCTCGGTATCCAACGGTATTACGCTTTGCACCGGTTCCCTCGGAGCCGGGCCCGCGAATGACCTCGTCCCTATGGCAAACGAATTTGCCGAACGGATCCAGTTCATCCATCTGCGGAACGTCGTGATTTCCGGAACATATGATTTTACCGAGTCGGATCACCTTGAGGGTGCCGTGGACATGTATGGGGTGATGAAGGCGCTTGTACTCGAACAGAAACGCCGCCTGGATTCGGGAAAAGATGATGCAAGAATGCCCTTCCGTCCGGATCACGGACGACTCATGCCCGCGGACCGATTGCTTGCCTCATTCAAAAAGAAGGATGTCTATCCCGGGTATTCGCTGTTCGGAAGGATGCGCGGGTTGGCGGAACTGCGAGGGCTGGAACTCGGAGTGAGGCGCTCTCTGGGACTTTAGCAGGCCGCTGGGGAAGAGTGGGCAGGGACTCTCCTGCCAATTCGCCGGACTACAATGTTCGCAAAGCATTACCTTCTAGCGTCGTCCCGGCAGATTCGGCATTCGGGGATCAAGGTAAGAACGCGTGATACGCGTGTCGACAAGGAACAAATCTTCGGCAACTTTGAAATCGGACATATCACTGAGGCGAAGCTTCATGGTCTGCATTGTGGTTGTCGGATTGATGAACTCCATCTTCCCTTTCGCCGTGGTGACTTTCACCGGCATTCTGAAGTCCTGCACATCCGTCTGCCAACGATAACGCGCTGTGACTGTATCCCCCATTTTTGAAAGAAACATTTGAAGCACCGGAACCTTCGTGTGCTTCAGATACTGATCGAAGAAATACCCGTAGTCGTCGTTGGTTTTTTCGTTGACATAGTTGAAGAAATCCTCCGCCTTCACGATTTGCCGGCGATATTTCATGGCAAACCCACGGATGATCGAGAACCAGAGTGGATCATTGTCGATCACACTTCGCAACGTGTTGAGGACAAGCTGCCCCTTGTCGTACATGTCTCCCGCACCCTGCTTGTGTACATTG
>JBARRO010000275.1:0-11732 GCA_049644265.1 Bacteroidota bacterium | reverse complement strand
CCCGCACCCTGCTTGTGTACATTGTAGGTCCCGATAATCGGCGCATCATTCTGCACGTTCGACTTCTTCCCGTTGATATACTCCAGCGATTCCTTCCTCCCGTGCAGGCATTCTATGTATAATGCTTCCGCATACGCGCCGAAGCTCTCATGGATCCACATATCGGCAATGTCCGCAGCAGTGAGACTGTTCCCCCACCACTCATGCGCGGACTCGTGGATGATGATGAAATCGAACTTCAGACCGACCGGGGCCCATGTCCTTCCCCGATAGCCCTGGAGATAGAGGTTACCATACGCGACGGCGGATTGGTGCTCCATGCCGTTGTGGGGACATTCAATCAGCTTGTATCCGTCATTCGCGAAGGCATAAGGCCCGAAGTACTTCTCATAGCATTTGAGCATCGGTTTCACCTGTTGAAACTGCACTTTTGCCTTCTCGAGGTTTTCGGGAAGGACATAGTAATCCAGCGTATACTCCTGCTCCTCCCCTTTGAAGGTGTCTCCGAAGTGTGCGTACTTTCCCACGTTGACTGTGACACAGTAGTTGTTGATCGGGTTGCTGACAAACCAGTCGAACTTTGTCCATCCGTTCGGATACACAACGCGGGAACGCAATTTCCCGTTCGAGACGTCTTCGAGTCCAGGGGGTACCGTGACGCTGATCAGCATGCTGTCCGGCTCGTCGGATTGATGGTCTTTGTTCGGCCACCAGAGACTCGCCCCGGTTCCCTGACAGGTGACCACGACCCAGGGGTTCCCCTGCTTGTCCGTCGTCCAGGAGAATCCTCCGCTCCACGGCGGATTCTTGGCCTCCTGCGGCGAACCGGAGTAGTAGAACGCCAGGTCATGGAGCGTTCCTTTCTGAAGCGTTCGAGGAATTTTCACGAAGACCGCGCCGAGCTCCCGTTCATACTGTGCCGTCATGGTGTTGTCAACGACAAGACTGTCGACATTCATGTTCGCGAACAGGTCTACCTGCATGACGGAAAAATCCTCGGCGGCCCGGAACGTGATCGTGTTCGATCCACCCACGAATTTTCGGGCAGGGTCAATCTTCACATCGAGGTGCTCGAACAATACGTCATAACAGGTCCGGACCGGCGTGAGCATTCCTCTGAGAGTATCGGCACGGGTGAAGACTGTCGCCTTGCGCTCCTGGGCGCCGAGGATGCAACTCCCGGCCACAACCACGGCCACAACGGTAAAAATCTGTCGCTTCATAGGAAATCCTTTCAAGACACGAGAGGGGGGTGTTGGTTGATGTCGGACCTGTGACGGTGAATATCCGACGAACAACTTAGGAAATCGAAATCCGAAAATCAATGCAGGAATGCAGGGGCCGAGAAAAAAACGCACACGGGATATGCGCAATAAACACAAAGCCCCGACCAACCTGCAGTCGGGGCTTCACTGGGAAACCCTTTCAGATGACTCGCGATCATTCTTCCGTCAAACGGGATCTGCAGAGCATGTAACAGGTACGTTGCACTTTGGAATTGGCCGCAAACTGTCCCATGCGCTGTATGGCAAAGTCGCCACGGGAAGAACGAAGTTCGTGCAGAGCGATCGCCGCCGACACCCGGGCTTGTGAGTCGTGTTCTTCACGGTTAACGATGTGCATCAGTGGGATGACGGAGGCATTCCACTCATACCACGGGGCACATTCCCGAAGTTGACGCATCGTCCTCGCGGCAGAGATCTGGAGCCCCGGAATGTCGCTCTCCAACGCTGCAACGAGCTCCCGTTCAATCACGGTAAGGCGGGCCTGCGTGAAGGATTGCGAGTGCTTTGGGTCAGTGGCAAAGAGGAGGCCGGTTGTGATGCAACCGAGGGCAAGGAACATCAGGATTCGTTTCATGGCCGTATCCAATCATCTCGTTTCAGACTCAAATACTTCCGCACATGCTCTTCATCTTATCCTTACGCCGGGAACGCAGAATGGTTTCACTCTTGTCGCTCTGCATTCTCACTCACGAGAATCTCTTGGAAGGGCTTTTGAAGCTTCCTTTTCATGCCGGTTCTTGTGTCTTGTATTTATCTCTGAGTATGGTCAAAGCGTTCAGCAACTTCCTGCATTCAGTTTCAAATCTGTCTGCAAGAGCAGCATACTCTTCAAACGATCCTGTGCCCGCAGATTCTTCAATCTGTGCGCACATATCGGCGAAGGCGGTTGTGCCAAGATTGCTTGCTCCTCCCTTCAACGAGTGAGCGGTGTAAAAGAATACTTTGATATCGCCTTCCTGGTACGCCTTCACCAGTTCGTCATATTTCTTTCGGATATCATCGATCGCTACGGTGAGAAACCCGGCAAGAAACTCCGGTTCGTCGTCGAGGCTGTTCTCGTGCAGGCGATTCATCACTGCCTGGAGCGGATCCTGTCCAACGTCGGATGCCGGCAGAGTGTCGTGCGTCGTCTTTCCTAACGCCTTTGGACTCCATCGTTCAAGAACTCTTCGCACATCGTCCAACCGGATCGGTTTGGACACGTAGTCGTCCATCCCTGCCTGGATGCACTTTTCGCGGTCCCCTTGCATGGCGTCAGCGGTCAATGCAATGATTGTCGGGATTCGCTTTCCCCTTCGCTCGGTCACAATGCGGCGGGTTGTTTCGAGCCCATCCATTTCCGGCATGTGCACATCCATCAGGATCAGGTCGAAATTCTGTTTCTCCAATTCACGCAACACTTCTCTCCCATTGGACACGAGAACACCTTGATATCCCAGCTGTCGAAGAATGTGAACAATGAGCTTCTGGTTGATCTTGCTGTCCTCTGCAATCAGGATCCTTAGCGGCGATGCTGGTTGTTTCGGAAGTTCAGCGATCTTTGGAGAACGGACGGGCTGTTTCACGCCGGCGATGGCCTCGACAATATGGTGAAACAGCTGCTCCTGCTTCACGGGTTTTGAGATGATGCTTGCGAACAGATACGGGTTCTCTTTCAACTCTTCATGATTGGCGCCGGACGATGACAGCAACAGCAGCGGGAGAGTCTCCTTCGGACGAATCGACCGAAGCTCCTTTGCAAGCTGAACACCGTTCATGTTCGGCATCAGCATGTCCAGAATTGCGACGTCAAACGGATCCCCCGATCGTATCCAACCAAGAATTTCCTCCGGCGACGTACTTGCGCGGGGAATCATTCCCCAGTATTCACACTGCCGACGCAGCACATCAATATTCGTCTCGTTGTCGTCGACAAGAAGAACCCGCTTGTTCTGAAGCTCGGGAACTTTGCCCCGGACAACAACCTTTGGAAGGATGAGTGAATCGCTGGGGATCGATACTTTGATCCCAAAAAAGAATGTCGCCCCCTTACCTTCCTTGCTCTCGACCCAAATTTTTCCTCCCATCATTTCCGCAAGTCTCATCGAGATTGCAAGGCCGAGCCCCGTCCCCCCGTATTTTCGCGTGGTGGAAGAATCCACCTGAGAAAACGCCTTGAAGAGACGGTCGAGCCGATCCTTCGGGATGCCGATGCCGGTATCCCTGACGGAGAAGGTCAGCTGACAATCATTCTCCACTTTCGAATCGAGGGTGACTGATGCGTACACTTCTCCGCGCTCCGTGAATTTGATCGCGTTGCCCACAAGGTTGAAGAGAATCTGGCGCAGGCGAAGTTTGTCGCCCTGGACAACCGCGGGAACACGTGGGTCAATCCAGTACAGAAGGTCGAGTGATTTCTGGATTGCCTTCGGTGCGAGGAGCTCAAACACTTCCTCAATGGCGTCTTTCAATTCAAAGGGATGCCGTTCCAGCTCGATCTTCCCCGACTCGATCTTCGAAAAATCAAGAATGTCATTGATGATGGCGAGAAGCGATTCACCGCTCGTCCTCACCGTCTCGACATACTCGCGTTGCTCGTCGGTCAGGTCGGTCGTCAAAAGGAGATCGGTCATTCCGATGACGCCGTTCATCGGAGTCCGGATCTCATGGCTCATCATGGCAAGAAACTGTGATTTTGCCAGTGTGGCCGCCTCGGCAGCTTCTTTCGCTTCATGCAGCGCCTTCTCTGCCAGTTTCTGTTCGGTGATATCCTGAATCGTTGTGCGGATACCCGTTACCTGGCCCATCTCATTTTGTCGTAACTGTTCTTCGACGAGGACCGGGATTTCCGACCCATTTTTTCGGACAAACATTCTCTCATAGCTTCCCTTCGGGACAAGTTTGCCGGAGAGCTTGGCCTGCACTGCTGCGCGGGATGATAGCGGATCCTTGAGAAAATCCCAGATGAACTTTCCCACCATTTCTTCCGAAGCGTATCCGAGCATCTCCAACTCTCTCCGATTGACGCGAACGATGCGACCCTGGTAATCGAGCTCATGATAACCGATCGGTGCGTCGTTGTACAGTTCTCGAAACCGAGCTTCACTTTCCTCCAGCGCGTTCTCAACCCGTTTACGGATTGTGATGTCGTGATACGCACTGAGGAACATCTTCTTTCCGTGTGCCTCCAGCAAACTCGTTGTCGTCAGAACTGTCCGGAGTTCTCCGGATTTTGTGCAGATTGTTGACTCAACCTCGCGGACTCGTTTCTTTTCGAGAAGAACCTTAAGACCATCGAGCGCCCGTTGGCGATCCTCGGGATTCGGATAGAGCAGTGCGCTGAAATCCCCGGCGTTTGCCTCCTCCCGGGTGTATCCCGTGAGCTTCTCCATCGTTTTGTTGAAGACATCAAAGTGCCCCCGTTCATCGCTGAACGTGATGCCGTCGTTCACCGTGTCAATGACATACTGAAGCCTGCTTTCACTCTCCCGCAGCGCTTCTTCCGTGAGTTTCCGCAGTGTAACGTCCCGGGACACAGACTGAATTTCAATTACGGCTTCCGTCCCCGAAGTCCGGATGGAGTGACTGGTTGACTCAACCCAAATATAGCTCCCGTCCTTTTTACGAAGGCGATACGTAGCGGTAGTCACGCCCGAAAGATCAAGGAGATCCTTGTGCACACGTCTGGCATCGTCGAGATCGTACGGATGGAAAAGTTCATAAATGGAACGCCCAACCAGCTCCGACGCCTCAAAGCCCAAAAGAGTCCGGCAGGCAGGCGATACGTAAACGAAGGCGCCTTCAGGCGTATGCCTCGAGATCATGTCGGTGGAATTTTCTGCGAGGAGCCGGAATCGTTCTTCGCTCTCCCGCAGTGCTTCTTCCACCTGCCGACGCTTGGTAATGTCCCGGGCTACCGCCTGCACGCCGATGATGTTCCCATCATGCCTGATAAGCTGAACATGTTGGCCCAGCCAAACCTCATGGCCCTGTTTGGCAAGAATGGGAAATTCATTATAGGTGTTCTCGGTCTTTGCCGCCATTTGCTGTTTGTAGAAGGCTTCTGTCGCAGCCCGAAACGGCGGAGAAATCAAATCGAGATAACTCTTCCCCAGGATTTCTTTCTCAGAATATCCTGTGACTTTGAGTGCCACAGGGTTCGCGTAGACAAAATGACCCGCGGGGTCTGCGGTGTAGATAACGTCGTTTGCACTCTCAACAAGCCTGCGATAGCGCAACTGTGTCTCTTTCACGGCCTCCTGGGCCTGCCGGAACGCGGTAATATCACGATGGACAAAGCAGATTCCTATGCGATCCCCACCCAGCTTGATGGGAAATCCAATGATGGAAACGTACACCGTTGATCCGTTCTTGCGTAACCGTTCCGTTTCCACGACGACCGTTTCGTCGTGAGCGATCCTGGCAAGCAACTTCTTTGCTTCCCCGACAAATTTTGGTGGAACGATCAGATCAGACATCCGTTGCCCCACCGTCTCTTTGGCGGAATATCCATACAACTTGAGAAAAGAATTGTTTGTCTCGATGATGAGGCCCTTGCTGTCAAGGAACTCAACAGGATCCGGAGAGTTCTCGAACCACTGCCGGAAATACGGCGCCCGAGGCTGGGCGACGACTTTCTTCCCTGCTACAGGATTCTTCAAACCCGGCGATCCCTTACGGGGAGGCTTCACCTTCCTGGAGGTCCGTTGTGATTTCACTGTTGTTTTCCTTCTCATGTCTGTCAGAACCCTATTGTCGATGCATTGAGGATAGTCCCACGCGCCGGATGAGCTCCCTGTAGGTCACCAGGTCAAACTGTCGGTCGTTCAAGAGCGCCCGAAACGCGGGGGATGTCAGCGCGGACAACTCAGCGGACCTTTGTTTACTCATTTCGGCAGGACCGAAGGGATTCATGTCAATCAAGGCGTTCATTTCCTCTGTTTCCATGCCAATGTGAAACACCAACAGATTTGGAGTCAGGGGAAGAGGAGCACTGAGCTGGGCGATCAACGTGTCGAGCTTGTGTGCCGGTGGGACAGCGTAGGCTCCCCGCACATCGATTTCTCCGAACCAACGGCTGATGCCGAATTTGTATTCGGCAGCGAGCCGCTCGAGGAGTGATCTCAAATCCGACGTTTGCACGGCGGCGCTCATATGGTAATCCACATAGTCAATCGTCAACCCCGAAGCAAGTGCGCGTTTGATCTGAGCGCGGAGCTCGGTTTCAATGTCCTGGAGTGACGGATTGTTTCCAAATAGCCTTGCCCTCGAAGGGAAGAAATACCCGCAGCTGTCCACCAGGGTCGGCACTGTCTGTGCGCCCGCCACCGGGCCCCACCGATAGTTCTTCCATTCAGCATTCAGCGTGAGATGAATTCCGACAGACACTTCCGGATGCTTTTTCAAAAGCTCGACTGCTTCCTGGTACCACGGACAGGCGAACATGACCGACGCAGAAACAGGAATTCCGGTTTGTGTAACCTTCTCAAACGCCATATTCACGGTGTGACACATTCCGATATCATCGCAACGAATGATAAGAGGAGTGTGTTGAGCGAAGACAGAAAGACTGAGAAGGATTGTGAGTGTGAGAACGTTTGCAGGTCGCATGCGAAGTCTCAACAATGAGTAACAAAGGACATGGTGGGTTATGTCTATCATTGTAGCGATGATGCCTGAGAACGTCAAGAGCAAAGTCCGTCACAGAAACCGGGCGAGCCTTGTCAATCCCGGGAATTTGCATTTCCGGGAGAATTGGTTGCATTTTGTTGCGGGTTCATCGAAAAAAGTCTTAGTTTCATCGGAGATCCGTTTTGCATAGCCGTGACCAGAACAACGAAAGGAAATCATTATGAAGATTCTCAATGAGTTCAAAGAATTTGCGATGCGTGGCAATGTGCTCGACCTGGCGGTCGGAATTATCATCGGCGGCGCGTTTGGCAAAGTCGTCAGCTCCATGGTAAACGATGTCTTAATGCCCCCGCTGGGTGTGCTGATGGGCGGCGTCGATTTCAGCGACCTCGGAGTCACTATCCGGGCAGCCATGGATGGCCACCCCGCAGCAATCTTTCGGTATGGAATGTTCATTAACAACCTGATTGACTTTACGATTGTTGCGTTCGCGGTATTTCTCATCATCAAAGCCGTGAACCGTCTGAAGAAAGCACAAGTTGTCGCTGCTGCACCCACCACAAAGACCTGTCCGGAATGTCTTATGAGCATTCCCCTCGAGGCCCGACGGTGCAGCCATTGCACGATCGTGCTGAAATAATCTGATACATACACTCTCAACTAGGGGATATTTATGAGACACTTAGGATTGATGTTTCTATCGTTCACCTTGGTTGCAAATGCACAAGTCGCCGACACGTCATACTGGAAGCACAATGGAGTAGGCGGGGTAACGGTAACGCAGGTGTCGTATACTGATTGGGCGCAAGGAGGAGAGAATGCGCTCGCATGGACTGCAAGCCTTGAGGGAAAATCAATTTACGCAGTTGAGTCCTCTATCTGGACGACCAATTACAACTTTGCGTATGGCAACACCAAACTTGGCAGTCAGGGTGTCCGCAAGACAGACGACAAGATCGATATGGCATCGGAATTCAAATATATCGTTGGAGTTGACGTCAATCCGTATGTCGCTGCCTCCTTCAAGACGCAGTTCACAAAAGGGTACGCCTACGATGCGTTGGGGGTGGGAACTCCAATTTCAGACTTCTTCGACCCGGCCTTCCTGACACAGAGCGCCGGCGCCGGCTATCAACCGGTACCAGAGGTGAAAACGCGAATTGGGGTCGCGCTGCGTGAGATCCTCACGAACACCTATACGAATTATTCCGGAGGCGAGAAGACGAGCGTCGAAGGTGGGATGGAATCGGTCACGGAGCTCGACGCCCGCCTGGAGGAGAATCTCTTTTTCAAATCGAAGCTTGAACTCTTCTCCCCATTCAGAAAGATGGAGGAAGTTGTTGTGCGAAGCGACAATACTCTCATCGCAAAGATCAGCCAGTACTTCTCCACAAACCTGAACGTCCAGATCATCCACGAGAAACCGATTTCGGCTCGAACACAGGTCAAACAGACCCTCGCACTCGGTTTCAGCTATGTTCTGTTCTGAGATGTGGGGCCGGAAGACCCGGAGTGTACACGCGATTTCATTCTCCCATGGAGAAATGCCTTAAGTGATGTACCAAAAGGCAAACAGCCAGCCGGTCACGGCAGCAGGCAGGCCGAAACTCTCCTTTGCGAGCGCATAGATGCCCCCGGACTCGGGATTGCGGGAAGAGAGGGACGCGAAGGTATATGCAAACGGATAGCTGCCAATGGACAGAGCCACCCACGCGATGAGCGATGCAGGACCGGCAAGCTGTGCAGCAAGTCCGGGAAGTACAATCACGCCCGATCCTAGTGCCGAGCTTACGTATCAGGCAACGGCATGGCGAAGCTTGATTGCTTTTTTCAGACTGGCGGGATTCACCACGGCAGCACACAGGTCCATTTTTTACTCACAGGACCTCATTGCGAACTGACATACGGATTCCTGATTCACTTCCTGTGTTCCTCGGGTTCATAGCGAAGGATCACACAACCCGACTTGAGAGGTCTCGCCTCCAGGAGTTTCATCTTCGTCCTGGTGGAGCTCTGCTTGAACAGGGAATTTCCGCGGCCCAAGACAACGGGAGTGAGGCCAAGCCGAACCTCGTCGATTAGCCCATGCTGCATCATGGTTGCGGAGAAGTCTGCACTACCAAAGATGAACAAGTTCTTGCCGGATTGCTGTTTCAATTTGGTTACTTCCTGCATCGCATCTTCATTCACCAATCGAGTGTTCTTCCACTCCGCCTTCTCGAGAGATCTTGAAAACACGATCTTGGGAACGCTGTTCATGAAATCGGCAATTTCACCTTTGGCAGTGCTCCAATAGCTTGCCATTCCCTGATACGTCACACGACCGAACAGGAGCACGCCAATCGATTTGGATTGTTCAATCGAGATTTGCTCCAATTCTTCACCCCAAACGTATTCATGCCAGTCTATTTCCCAGCTCTTTCTTCCCTCAAAAAAACCATCCAGGGTAACCATATTCCATGTGATCAGCTTTCTCATTACGTCCGGCCGTCCTTTCGTAATGGAATAAGGGAACGGAGACGCTCATCGGTCAGATACAGTCCACCCCAAATCAAAATGCCGAGGTATACGGGAAACAACGCAGTACTAAACAATGGAGCTCCAATCCGAAGCTGCGTCAAGATGGCTCCGCCGAGATATCCGGTCAGCAGCACTGCACCAAAGATCGACGTCCTCGGAACAACATAGAGGGCGAGACAGACAATCTCAATCGTTCCGATGGGAACAGAAAGGTTTATGGGAAGGCCAAGCTGGCCGAATGCTTCGACGACGGGCGCGATAACCATCAGATGGATGACGCTGTCAAATAGAAGAAACAGGATGGCGATTCCGCTGAGGACCCGCGCTGTCCACATCCTCCCTTTCGAAACCGGTTGACTATCACGCCGCATCATGATCTCCTTCCAGGGTTTTGTCAGGTTGTTGGGATCAACGATTCTCGTATGCCTGTTTGAGGGCCTTGATGTCTATCTTTTTCATCTGGAGCATTGTCTTCATAACTCTTCCCGCCTTCTCTTTGTCAGGATCTCCCAACAGCTGACCCAATTGCCTGGGATTGACCTGCCACGACAAGCCGTATTTGTCTTTGAGCCAGCCACATTGTCCTTCCTCCCCACCCTCCGAAAGTTTTTGCCAAAAATAATCTACCTCCTCCTGAGTTTCACAGTCAATGGAAAATGAGATAGCTTCAGTGAACTTGAAATGGGGGCCGCCGTTTAAAGCTACGAAATCTCTTCCTTCAAGCTGAAAATTCACGGTCATGACTGTTCCCGCAGGCCTTCCATGAATTTCAAATCCTTCCTTCCCATAACGTGTGACTTTATCGATCCGCGAGTTTTTGAAGACGGAGGTGTAGAATTTCGCCGCCTCTTCAGCCTGATTATCGAACCACAAGAATGGAGTGATTTTTTGCATGGGTTCTCCTTAGATCCATCCCGATTAGACTTCTGCCTGACCATTCTTTTTCAATGCACCGCCGAGCCACGTGCAAGGCAGGGCCAGGATCACCAGGGCAACGGGGTACCAATGCTGATGCGTAAAACCCCATGTTGTCACTGCTCCGATTGTGCCTGCTATGATCCCGACGATTCCGAGAATGATGGCATGACGGATGTGTTTTTCTGGTGCCAGCCATGCGGTAACGTAACCGCCGGCCACAGTGTACAGGCTTCGATAAATCAGAGCAACCAGGAGCAACTGCCAGGTGTATGCGGCAGGTTCGCTCTGCGGAGGAAAGATTCCGTATTTTTCCAGAACGAAATCCGTTCCGACTGACAAGACCACGACGGTGAGGAACCCTGCAACAATTGCACGGCTGCTCTTAAGTGTTTTCATGCCACTCCTTGAGTTGTGAATTAGTGATGGTGTGATCGTTGCTCGAACGGGCTTTGGGCCGATCCTGTTCTTGAATCACCTTCGAACAGGAAGTATTACGCGAGTGACTCATTTCATGCTTTTCGTAATTTGCTGTTCGTACAATGCATTGATTTGCTCGTTGGACGGCCGAATTTCCCATGTTCCGCCCATACGGGTTGAAGGATGGTTCGACATGAGTTGAATAGCGTGGTTCAGATCGCGCGCCTCGAGAGTCATGATTCCCCCGAGCTGTTCCTTGGTCTCTGCAAACGGGCCGTCGGTCACTGCAGGCTTACCGTTCCTGTAACGGACCGTGGTGGCCGTCTGAACGCTTTGGAGCGCCTCGCCTCCCACCATGTTCCCATTCTTCCGGAGCTCGGTGTCATATGCGAAGCATTCGTTTATGAATGTCTTTTGTTCTTTCTCAGACATTCCATTCCATAGTTTTTCGTCTAAATAGCCGAGGCAAATGTATTTCATTATCTCCTCCTACACAACGATGAATTTTTATGGGGATTGGGGCACGCCGGCATGAATATCGTGGTTCACGTCTGCGTGTATACGCAATCCAGAGGATTGCGGCTACTGCACAATGATGAATTTTTATGGGGATTAGGGCACGCCGGCATGAATATCGTGGTTCACGTCTACGTGTATACGCAATCCAGAGGATGCTACCAGAATTCGATTCCAATAAATTCCATTTCGTCCCGCATGATTCCATCGGGTATGCGCAGACTTACGTCTGCGTTTCTGCGTTCAACCAGCCTACACAAAATCCATTTCATCCAATTTATATACCGTCGAACCCTTGTACGGATATTCCTTCCAATTCTCCACCATGCCTTTCTTCACAGGATTTTCAAGGATATACAAAATGTGCCTTTCCACCTCTTCTTCATCGCGGAGAATACGGTCGTAGAAATCTTTCTGCCAATGAACCGACGGATGGTTCTGTGACAACCAGAAACCGGTCTGTTG
>JBARRO010000274.1:0-5547 GCA_049644265.1 Bacteroidota bacterium | reverse complement strand
GGCACAGGATAAGCAGTCCTGCTGCATGAGCTCGTCACAGGAATTTGCCGCTTTGCTTGCAGATGCGAAGTTCGTCAACGCGCATCTTGAGCCGTTACCATTCCGGTATTCTCCGGAACATGGTGCGTGGGTCACTTTCAAGACGACTGATTCTGCCGACGGCAGGGCATTTGAGGTGAAGTCCGCCAAACCGACAGACAACTACATCCTCCTGGTCCACGAATGGTGGGGACTCAACGACTACATCCAAAGAGAAGCGGAGAACCTGCAGAAAGAACTCGGAGCCGTGAACGTGCTTGCCCTCGACCTGTATGAGGGCAAGATCGCCACGACGCGTGAAGAAGCCGGGAAGGATATGGGGGAAGTGAAAGAGGAGCGTGCACGCTCCATCATCGCGGGCGCCATCAAGTATGTAGGTGCAAAGGCAAAGATTGGGACAATCGGGTGGTGTTTCGGTGGCGGATGGTCGCTTCAAACATCGCTGATGGCAGGATCGCAGGCGGTAGCTTGCGTGATGTATTATGGGATGCCCGAGAAGGATGTGGCAACACTGAAAAAACTCAACGCACCCGTTCTCGGAATATTCGGAACAAAAGATCAATGGATTTCTCCCGCCGTGGTCGCGGAATTCAAGAAGAACATGAAGCAGGCCGGCAAATCACTCACCGTGAAGTCCTACGATGCAGATCATGCATTCGCAAATCCCAGCAACCCACAGTTCGATAAACCGGCAACCCAGGATGCACACAAGCGGGCGCTGGCGTTCTTCAAGAAGAACCTCCTGAAGTGAACCTGCACATCAAAAGAGCAGCTTCCGGGAATTTTACTGATCGAATTCTTACCCGGCAGGGAGTCCTGTGATTCCTCTGAAAGACAGAAACCCCACGCGCACGGTGCCGTTCGTCAACATTGCGATCATCGTCGTAAACGTCGCAGTCTTTCTTTACGAGGTTTCTCTGGGAAGTTCGCTGGGGATTTTTGTCGACCGCTACGCAGTCATCCCACAAAACGTTTCAACGGCCTTCGGTAATCCGTGGGTTCAGCTCACGCCCTTTGCCTCGCTCTTTACGTCGATGTTTCTTCATGGTGGATGGCTGCACCTCGCCGGGAACATGCTCTATTTGTGGATCTTCGGCGACAACGTCGAAGACAAGCTGGGACACAAGCGATATATCTTCTTCTATCTCCTGTGCGGCTTAAGCGCTTCTGCCCTCCATGTTTTTATCGATCCCCATTCGACCATGCCCACCGTCGGCGCCAGCGGCGCAATTTCGGGGATTCTCGCCGCCTATTTGGTGATGTTCCCGCGAGCGAAAGTTGTTACCCTCATCCCAATTTTTGTGTTCATCCAGGTGGCTGAGCTTCCTGCCATTGTTGTCCTGGGATTGTGGTTTGTGCTCCAATTCTTCAACGGACTCGTGTCCCTCGGATACGCAACTGCCGGCATGGGCGGAGTTGCGTGGTGGGCCCACGTGGGAGGCTTTGCTGCAGGACTTGTCTTGGTCCTTCCATTCCGAAAGTTCCCCTAAATGGCCTCGCCGACCATGTCTGCGTTTCAGGGTGTCGACATTCCCAGCTATGATGTCATCACCAATTGTATGCATTGCGGTCTGTGCCTGCCAACGTGTCCAACGTATGCTCTCACCGGACTGGAAAAATCCTCTCCCCGCGGAAGAATCCGGCTTATCAAGGCGGTCGTTGACGGCGACCTCCCGATTTCAAAGGGATTCGTCGACGAAATGAACTTTTGTCTGGATTGCCAGGCGTGCGAAACAGCTTGCCCAGCCGGAGTGAAATATGGTTCGCTTGTTGAAGCCGCCCGCGCTCAGATCTATCAGGGTGGATATGAGACAGCTCTCTCGCGATGGAGCAAGAAGCTCCTGCTCGATTGGGTCTTCAGCAAGCACGCACGGCTCAAGAGGCTTGCCAGACTCATGCGCCTGTTTGAACGGTCGGGGCTCAAACGGTTTTTCGTCAAGAGCGGAGTCCTGCGCGTGTTCTCTCGCAGACTCGATGCTATTCAGCCATTGAGTCCCGCAATCTCCTCAACATTTTCGAGCGATGTTCTCGCAGAAGTTCTCCATCCGGAAGGGAAACCGCGGTATCGTGTCGGATTTTTGACAGGCTGTCTCATGGATGTCGCATTCGCTGACGTAAACCACGATACAGTCGCACTTTTGTTGCAGCACGGATGCGAAGTCGTGATCCCCAGGGGACAAGGCTGCTGCGGCTCGCTTCAGGCACACAATGGAGACCTTGAAACCGCGAGACGCATGGCACGGCAAAATATCGCCGCGTTTGCAAAAGAGAATCTGGACTACATCATTATGAACTCCGCCGGCTGCGGAGCATTCATGAAGGAGTATGGCCACGTGCTGGAGAACGAAGAGAAGATCCGCGATGATGCAAGAAGTATTTCGGCAAGAGTAAAAGACATCACAGAGTTTCTTGCCGAGACCGGCCTCCAACCTGCGCGACCGTCGCATCCGTTCCGAGGGAAGCGGGTAACATACCACGATGCATGCCATTTGGTGCACACACAGAAGATCAGTGCTCAACCGCGTGCACTCCTGCAGTCCATTCCTGGAATTACATACGTTGAATTGCCCGAGTCGACCTGGTGTTGCGGCAGCGCCGGAATCTACAACATTGTGCGCTACGACGATTCCATGCAACTCCTCGAACGAAAAGTCGACAACATTGCGCGCATTCAACCCGATGTCATTGTGACCGGCAACCCGGGATGTCTGGTGCAAATTCAGCACGGACTCCACAAACGGGGAATGAATGTCGAGTTGCTTCATACTGCAACGTTTCTGCGCCGCGCCTGTGAAGCGTAGGAGTATGCGAGCATATTTATCCGGTGGGATGGAGTATGCGAAAGACGAAGGAGTGGATTGGCGAAACATGATTGAGCTCTGGCTGAAGTGCGAACTAAACCACTCCGCGTTCAACCCCAACGTTGAAAGCAACAAATACCTCCGGCGAAAACTCCCCGGACAGAATATCAGGAAACTCAAGTTCAGAGATGTCCTGCGGTTCTCGAAAATTCTCCGTGGCGTGGTTGATCTTGACTCGGCGGAAATTGCACGAAATTCGGACTATGTGATTTGTTATTGGGATGAAAGTGCGCAAAAGGGTGCGGGAACCAAAGGGGAAATTACCATTGCAAAGTATTTTCGAAAGCCGGTGTACTTGATCACCACAATGAAACTGGAGGATATCCCCGGCTGGGTGTTAGGATGCGCAACGCAGTTCTTTCCGTCTTTCGATGAGCTAAAGAAGTTCCTGCTGAGGAAATACAAAACCCGGAGTGAGAAACTATGAGCGTACGTCGATATATCCCAATCGTGGTATTGTTTGCGCTGGCACAGTCTCAAACGGTGAAGTACTCGCCGCAGCACCAGGATCTCAAGTACACCTTCGGCGGACATCCTCCGGTGATGACCCTGAAACCCGGTAGCACGTTGGAAACCTGGACGGAGGATTGTTTTGACGGTGCCGTGAAGAGTCCATCCGACCTTCCTTCAAAAGTCGCGCCGATCGGACACGACAATCCTCAGACGGGACCATTTGCGATCGAGGGGGCGCATGTCGGTGATGTGCTCGCGGTTCACATTGTTGACCTTCAGCCCGGCCGGGAGTATGGCGTGAGCAGCAATTACCCCGGTTTCGGAGCCCTGACGTCGACGGAGTATACTGCTCTTCTCAATCCCGATCTTCCCGAAAAAATGTGGTGGTACACGGTAAACAAGGAACACTGGACGGTGAGCACAAAACTGGGGGATCGCGTGCTCGAAATCCCCATGAGCCCGTTTCTGGGATGCATTGCCACAGCCCCTCAACGGGGTGAAGTCCGTTGGACTGTGACGCCGGAAGCATATGGGGGAAATATGGACGCGTACGATGTCAAGAAGGGAACCACTGTTTATCTTCCGGTTAATGTGGACGGGGCGATGTTGGAATTCGGAGACGGCCATCTTGTTCAGGGAGAAGGAGAAATCATCGGAACCGCGGTGGAGTCCGCCTTGTTCGTAAAGATCAAAGTCGATGTCGTGAAAGGCCGGTCCATTGCCTGGCCACGATTCGAAACCGATACCTACCTCATGACAACCGGCTCATACAGGCCGCTCGAGGACGCTTTTCGCATAGCCTACAAGGAAATGGTCCGGTGGCTCATGATGGATTTCGGGTATGGCGAACTGGATGCGTATCAACTTTGCTCACAGGTTGGAGAGACAGATGTAGTGCAGGTCGTTGACCCCAATTACACGGTCGTGGTTAAAATTCCCAAACAATATCTCCCGTCGACGGAAGTCTTCGGAGGAATGCATCAGAAGCTGAAAATTCACTAACAGCAAGGAGAATGATATGGACCTCTCGATCAAACGACGAGATTTTCTCAAATCGGCGACCATCGCCGGTGTCGGGGCGATGCTCAGCGAGAGACTTGCGGCGGCAGAGCACGGAGTCAGATCTCTCCCTGCAGGAGCACGTCCGGTCGTCATTTCAAGTGCGAATGGGCTGAAGGCCACGGCAAAAGCCATGGAGATGATTCAGCAAGGCTCCGATGCACTCGATGCGGTCGTCGCAGGCGTTAACATCGTCGAGGACGATCCGAAGGACATGAGTGTTGGATACGGCGGTCTCCCAAACGAAGAAGGCGTCGTCGAGCTGGATTCCTCCGTCATGCACGGTCCAAGTGGAAGGGGAGGAGCAGTCGCGGCTTTAAGAAATATCAAGAATCCATCGAAGGTCGCAAAAACCGTCATGGAACGGAGCGATCACGTATTGATGGTGGGAGAAGGGGCTCTCCGGTTTGCAGTTGCTCACGGGTTCAAAGAGGAAAACCTTCTGACCGACGACGCTCGCGAAGTATGGCTCAAATGGAAGGAGAATCTGAGTACGGAAGACGACTGGCTCCCTTCGCATGATATCAACGCAAAAGACATCGGAGAAGCTGTTCGCGACGCACTTCGGAACCACGGAACGATCAATTGCGATGCGCTCGATCTGAACGGAAATATTTCCGGCGTCACCACCACAAGTGGACTGGCATTCAAAATTCCCGGGAGAGTTGGCGACTCGCCGATTCTCGGCGCAGGGCTCTATGTGGATAATGAGGTGGGTGCGGCCGGTTCTACCGGAAGAGGCGAAGCCAACCTGCTCTCCTGCAGCAGCGTTATGATCGTCGAATACATGCGTCAGGGAAAATCTCCCGAAGACGCTTGTCTGTTGGCATGCGAGAGAATCGCGCATCAAACAAAGGAACGGCGGCTTCAAGACGACAACGGACGTCCGAATTTCAATGTGAATTTCTATGCCATCAACAGGAAGGGAGAATACGGTGGCGCGGCAATTTGGAGCGGCTCAAAATATGCGCTGAACACTGGAGAGAAGGAAAGCCGGCTTGTCGACTGCGCATTCCTCTACAAGAAGGAGAAGAAATAGTGCCGCTCCCAATAAGTAAGATTGTATCTGGTAACATTGAGAAGTACAAATTGGAGCGGCACTACTGCCTTTTTTGAATAGGCTTTAGTATGAACC
>JBARRO010000273.1:0-2897 GCA_049644265.1 Bacteroidota bacterium | reverse complement strand
AGTTAAATGGAGTAAAGACGAATGGCAATAAGAATATTTGTCACCGGCGGAACATTCGACAAGGAGTATCATGAGCTTGATGGGAAGCTGTACTTCAAGGACACGCATGTCCCGGAGATGTTGAAACTCGGACGCTCGAAGGTGGGTGTCAACATCCGCACGCTGATGCTGGTCGACAGTCTCGAAATGACCGAGAAGGACCGGCAGGTGATCCTCGACCAATGCGCAAAAACGGAAGAGAATAGAATACTTATTACGCACGGGACCGACACGATGGAGGAAACCGCAAAGGTCCTGGGAAAAACAATCCGGGACAAGACCGTGGTGCTCACCGGCGCGATGATTCCCTACAAATTTGGCAGCTCGGACGGACTGTTCAACCTGGGAAGCGCACTCGCCTTCACGGAGATGCTGCCACCCGGGACGTACATCGCCATGAACGGGCGATATTTTACCTGGGATAATGTTCGAAAAAACAGAACCACCGGAGAGTTCGAAGAAATCCGCTGACCACTATTACGAGGACCAACCCCATGAACTCATCTCGCAGTTTTAGACACATCAACTTTCTTCTGATCAGTCTTGCGGTTTTCTCTGTGGCACGAACGCAGGAAAAGAAACAGCTTACTGTGGATTGGATTTACAGCAGCGAAGGCCTTTCCGTTTCGGCCGTCCCCGCAACAACCTGGTTGAAGAACGGTACTGCGGTGCTCTATGACACGCGGAAGCCTGCAGAAGAACGAACGCTGGAACAGTTTGATCCTTCAACGGGTAAAAGGACGCCAATGCTTGACGGACCCAAGGCGCTCGAAAGTCTCAAGGGACTGTTGAAGGAACAATCCCCCAAGACAATTCCTTTTCCGACCGACATCGAAAATTCCGGAGCAAAAGCATTGTATGTGTTTGGCGGGGATATTTTTCTCCTGGACATCTCCCGCGCTTCATTCACGAGAATCACGGACACCCCCGCTGAAGAAAAATCGGTGAACTTCTCACCCGACGGGAAGAAAATTTCCTTCGTGCGGGAAAAAGACCTCTACCTTTATGAGATCGCCGTCGGACATGAAACGCGTGTCACAAGCGACGGCGGCGAAACAGTACTGAACGCAACACTCACCTGGGTCTATTGGGAGGAAATCTTTGGACGCCGCGACATCGGATACTGGTGGTCGGACGATTCAAGATCCCTTGCCTTCCTTCGAACGGACGAATCACCCGTGACTCTGCAGTCCTACGTGGATTTCAAACCCTGGTCCTCACGGGTCATCCATCAGCGATATCCGAAAGTTGGCGAGAAGAACCCGCTTGTGCAGGTCGGATTGTATGACCTGAGCTCGGCAAAAACGACGTGGATCGACTTTGGCGACCCGCGGCCCGAGTACATCGTGCGTGTCCATTGGCTTCCCGACAACCAGCGGGTTTCCGTGCAAACAATGAACCGGCTGCAACAAGAATTGGATCTCTATTTCGCCTCCCGCACAGATGGAAAACTGAAGTTGATTCTGAAGGAGACGAACAACACCTGGATCAATATTTCGGATGATTTGTATTTCCTCAAAGACGGAAAGCATTTCATCTGGTCTTCCCAGCGGGACGGTTACGAGCATCTCTATCGCTACACGATGGACGGTAAACTCGTCAACAAGATTACCGAGGGAGATTGGTCCATACGATCGTCCGGCGGAGCAGCGTATTGGGTCCACCAGGCAGTGTGCGGCATCGATGAAAAGGAAGGGTGGATGTATTTTACAGCGTTGGAGAAGTCCTCTGTCGAGAAGCAGCTGTACCGAATCCGGATGGATGGAAGTAAGATGTCAAGAATCTCCCAGGAGGATGGCACGCATGCACCGTCGTTCAGCCCCGATTCGAAATACTATTTTGACCGCTATTCCACAAATTCATCGCTCCCGTCTCTGTCCCTCCATCGTAACAACGGAGCGACGGTCCAGGTTATCGCCGAGCCCCGGCCGCAGCTGGTTGCCGACTTCGAGCTTCAATTTCCGACCCTGTTCACTATTCCTGCGCGCGACGGCTTCCCACTTCCTTCACAAGTTCTGAAACCAAAAGATTTCGACCCGGCAAAGAAATATCCTGTCATATTTTTTGTGTACGGTGGACCTTCGGCCCCTCAGGTCGCCAACGAGTGGTCGGGAAGTATCTATTTTAACAACATCCTGCTCCGGAACGGATTCCTGGTTGTGGGATTCGATCCGAGGAACGCGACCGCGATCAGCAAGAAACTCGAGGATCTGACGTTCAAGCGCTCCATGGGAGAAGTTGAGCTCAACGACCTTGTCGACGCCGTTCACTGGGTGAAGAGCCAGCCGTTCGTGGACTCGACACGCGTCGGCATTTGGGGCTGGAGTGGCGGCGGTAGCTACACGCTTCTCGCGCTCTCAAGGTCCGCGGAATTCAAGGCGGGAATCGCCGTCGCTGGCGTCAGCGACCACAGGTTCTACGACACGAAATGGGCGGAGGCATCGATGCAAACCGAGGCAACAAACAAAGAGGGATATGAGGATGTTTCGCTCCTGAAGTACGCCAAAGACCTCCACGGCCGGCTCCTGATGGTTCACGGCACATACGACGACAACGTGCATATCCAGAACACCTGGGCCTTTGCGGACGAACTCATCCGTGCGAACAAGAGGTTTGAAATGATGATCTATCCCATGCGCATGCACGGCATCGCCGACCGGCCGGCGAGGATTCATTTGTATAGCACCATGTTGGATTTCTGGAAGAGGAACCTCTAATTCAACCTGTTCCTTCGTCCATTCATGTTTTCCATGTCTATGGAACACGAATAACACGAAGGACACTAATCACACGAATGGGTTTATTTGGGAACATCTTTATTAGTTGTATTCATCCTCATCCGTCATCCTATTGGAGAC
>JBARRO010000272.1:0-1941 GCA_049644265.1 Bacteroidota bacterium | reverse complement strand
ACCTTCAAGAAACATCTGAGCCGAGTGGCCTAGTGCTTTCCAAAGGAGGTGTTTAAGTCTTCAGCGCAAAATATGAGACAATAACTGCCGGCGGTAAGTTGAGTCGGAAAGTGCTCGTTTTGAATCATAACTACGAGCCACTCAGTGTTTGCAACGTCAAGAAAGCAGTCATCCTCCTCTGGTTGGGAAAAGCAGAATTGATTGCAGCCTGCGAAGGCAAATTTCTCCGCTCAGTCTCAATGGCAATGCCGTTTCCCAGCATTGTCCGCCTTTCTGTCTACGTTCGCGTCCCCTACAAGAAAATTGTTCTCTCTCGCAAGAATATCTTGCGTCGTGATAGCCATCGCTGCCAGTATTGCGGAAAGTCCGAAGTGACCCTGACGGTGGATCACATCGTTCCAAAAGCACGAGGAGGAACCGAAACCTGGGAAAACCTTGTCGCTGCGTGTGTGCAGTGTAACAACAGGAAAGGGGACCAGACGCCGCACGAAGCCAGCATGCAGCTCCTCCGGAAACCCATCCGTCCAAATCACGTCATGTTCATAAGACATTTCGTCGGCACCGTCGACGATCATTGGAAGCCGTATTTGTTTATGAATTAGTAGGCCATCAGCGATCAGCATTCAGTGGTGAGCGGAGCGGTTCAATCTCGCTGAAAACTGACGGCTGACTGTTGACAACTGTCCATCAGAAGTAGGAGTTCTCACTGAGCAATCCAAAGAAAACCATCCTCAGCGGTATGCGCCCGACGGGAAAGTTGCATCTGGGGCATTTGACGGGCGCCTTGGAAAACTGGGTGGCGCTTCAGGGGGAATACCAAAATTATCATCTCATAGCGGACTATCACGCTCTGACCACAAATCCTGATACTTCGGGAATCGCTCAGAATT
Source organism: Bacteroidota bacterium (assembly GCA_049644265.1). Lineage (GTDB taxonomy): Bacteria > Bacteroidota > Ignavibacteria > UBA10030 > UBA10030 > JBARRO01. Next base: position 1,051 of record JBARRO010000272.1, on the reverse strand, counting down.
CGATGGATATGCTGGTCGACTGGCTTGCTGCCGGCATCGACCCGGTGCAGAGCCCTGTTTTCAGGCAGTCCCAGATCAAAGAACATACTGAGTTGCATCTGATCTTCTCGATGTTGATTACCACGGCCAGGTTGGAGCGGAATCCGACGTTGAAAGAACAGGTTCGCGACCTTGAGATGGAGAACATCGCCTACGGGCATTTGGGCTATCCGGTCCTGCAGGCCGCCGACATCCTTCTTTACAAGGGGGATCTGGTCCCGGTCGGCGAGGATCAGCTGCCGCACATTGAGATCACACGCGAGATAGCAAGGCGTTTCAACGCGCAGTATTCACCGGACAAGCCGGTCTTCAAAGAGCCGGAGGGCAAGATCACACGCTTTGCCCGCCTTCCGGGACTCGACGGCAAAAGAATGAGCAAATCCGTCGGGAATACGATCCTGCTTTCGGACAGCCCGGAAGAAATCAAACGGAAGATGAAGGGCGCGGTGACAGACCCGCAAAAGATCCGGATGGGAGATCGTGGTCGTCCCGACATTTGCCTCGTCTTTGCGTACCACAACAAGTTTAACGAAAAGGAAGTCCCCGAGATACGAAAGGGTTGCGAGAGCGGGGAGCTCGGTTGCGTCGACTGCAAGCTCAATTGTGCGAACCACATTATCGATGCGCTTGCGCCGATGCGGGAGAAAAGAAAATACTACGAATCGCGGATGACCGAAGTCCGTGAGATCCTCGCGAATGGCGAGGAACGAGCAAAGAAAGTTGCGAAGCAGACGATGTCCGAGGTTCATGCGGTGATGGGGATTGGATGAAGTTCAAAGTTCAAACAGCAGAATCCAGAATCCAGAATTCAGTCCAGGATACGCTCTTAGCTAAACGCTAACGGCTAAACGCTAACAGATCATGTACTCCGTCAAACTCCAGGATTTCGAAGGCCCGCTTGACCTGCTTTTGTTCTTCATCAAGCGCGACGAACTGGATATCTACAACATTCCGATCGCTCGCATTACGAAGGAGTTCCTGGACTACCTTCATTACATGCACGAGCTTGACC
>JBARRO010000271.1:0-44642 GCA_049644265.1 Bacteroidota bacterium | reverse complement strand
AATATCGGAATATTGGAATTACGACGCAGGAAAGGCAGATCTTTCGATTGGGAATGGAAAGAATGGAGGGAAGATGGAGATGGATGAGGGATGATGACGAAGGGATGGACGATTGTGTTTGAAGGGCAAGGATACCCGCGGAGTACATTGAAGCCCACAGCTTCAGCTGTGGGGAAAACAGGAAACCCAGATTATTTGAGATACAACAATTTAATCCCGCTCGAAAATGACCCCGCTGTAAGGCGGCAGAAGTAAATTCCGCTCGGGGCAAGTGTCGGTTTCCATTGGATCGCATGAATTCCTGCAGACATGTCCTGATCTGCGAGTGTTGCGATTTCCTTTCCCAGGACATCATAGACTTTCATCGAGACGCGGCTTGAGAGTGGCAAATCAAATCGAATGGTTGTTTCAGGATTAAATGGATTGGGATAATTCTGATGCAACACAAACTCGATTGGTATTCCATCCGCCTTCTCCACTCCCGTCGCGCCGTCGGTGATCAATGCCAGCACCGGGCCCTTCCCATCTTCCCTCCTCTCAAAATCGATCCGCCGGTCTCCCGCCAGAAAATCCTTCACCATCACACTGAGCACCTTGTCCCCGCCCAACTCCGTCGTCACCATCGTTCCAATATCCCAACCATACACCTTCCCCACTTCACACACCAACACCGTGTCGGCCATTGTCCCACCGGTCGGCGCTCCCGTCCACTTCAGCGTTGTTTCCGTCCATCCGTCCGTACTCACTCCAAACACCCCCGCCCCCACTCCCCTCCCGTCCGGCAATCCTGCGGACCGTACCTGCAACTTCAGCACCGCTCCCAACACATTTCCCGCCAATCCATGCAGGTCAAACTGCACATACGTTCGGAACCGGTTCATGTCCGAACTCCCCTCCCTCACTCGTAAACAACTGTCCCCGTTGAAGTTCGTCGACGCCTTCAAAAATCCCTGAACGTAGCTGTCGTGGGTTGCTGCCACTTCCTGCACACTCCCGCCCGTCTTCCTGAACACAGCCCGGATATCCTTCCCTTCGTTCACGGTAATTGTCTGCGGGCTCGTCTTCCCGTTGATATCCCCCAGCCACTCATACAATTCCCAACCCGTCTCGCCCGTCGCCCGCAATGTCACATCCGTTCCTTCCACATATACCCCTCCGGCCGGCTCAAAGGTCACACTTCCATGCTGACCCGTCCGGACATTGATCCTATAACTCTCCAGCTTTTTGAACGTTGCCGTCACACCCTTATTCCCATCCACCGTCACGGTCATCACTGTGTCCGTGCCGGTCGCATCGCCGCTCCATCCCTGAAACTTACTCCCCGCTGACGGTCGGGCCTTCAAGGTCACCACCGTGTTCAGGCTGTAATATGGTCCGGCCGGTTCCGCCACAACGACGCCACTTCCCACCACCATCGTACGCACTTCATATTGGCCTGCGGGGATCTGGCTGAACGTCGCCGTGATTGTCTTCTGCCCGTCCATCACCACCGTATCCGGGTTCGCGGTCCCCGTCCGGTCGCCACTCCATCCGTCAAACCTCCAGCCGAGCGGACATTGCGCTGTGAGGACAACTTTTGAACCGACAAGGAACACAGAATCGTTCGGTGCGACAGAGACGGTACCGTTCCCCACGGTGTTCACGCGGAGGCGATAGGAGATCAGGGATACCGTCTGATAAAGGTGCTCACCCAAACCTGCGTAGGCTTTGAGTGTCCATTCTCCGGTTGTGCTGTTGAGACTCAGAACACCGTATCCGGGCATTTCCGCCATACGGAAATCCGTGATGTACGGGGCCTCGGCTGTGAGATACGCCCTGCGTGTTGCCGCTGTCGCCGGATCGAAACCCGGTTCAAGGTCAACAAGCCCGGGCCCGTACGTTGTTATGTAGTCACCCGGAGTATTCGCGTTTCGATTACTGATGACACTCCCCATCATAATCTGCACGATCGGGCCGAAATCCGTTGACCGTTTCACAACGGAGTATTTGTGAAGGTGACCGCAAATGACAAGTGCCTTGTGTTTTGCGATAAGGTTCAGAAGCGTCTGACGTTTGCCAGAGTCGTTCTGATAGATGTGCCAGAGTCTTCCTGTCACAGGAATCACAGGCATGTGCGTGAGAATGACTTTGTACGGCGCACTCGTCGCGGTGAGCTCGGTTTCAAGAAACGTCAGGAGATTGCTGTCGTAGCAATCCAGAACGATGAATTGCACTTCGCCGACCCTGTACGAATAGTACGTGCTCGTCACAGATTTGCCGATTTCCGAAGACACAACCGGCAAGACAACACTGTTGTATGCCTCCGGGGCACCCGGGCCGGTGATATCGTGGTTTCCTTTTGTAAGAATCCACGGCACTGAAAATGTTGGCAGATGCAAGGAGTCCAACGCAACCTGTGCCATCTGCGTTGCCAGGGCAAGACTTCCGGCCAATCCTTCCTGGAGGTCGCCTGTGTGGGTAATCCCCGCTGCCGCCGGTGTCACCGTCTGCGCCTGATGGAGAATCTCTGCAATCAGCGCGCTGAAGTTGTTCTGCGTAATTTGTGAATAATTATTCACCTGCGAAACGTCGTTCGGGTAGTTCGTTTGCAGCCACGTCATGTCGTGGAGCGTCAGCTTGTCGAAATGCGTGTCGCCAATGAGGATGAAGCTTTTGTCCTGAGCTGAGGCACGGAATTGTACAGCACCTATGGCCGTGAACAATGCGAGCACCACCGTCAGGGTATTTGATCGATGCTGGTTTCTCATGCTTTCCTTCGCTTCCGGGTTTCCGGGAATTCCTTGTTGCCCACAGCTGAAGCTGTGGGTTAATGAGCCTCCTAGGTTACTTCAGATATAACAGCTTTATTCCGCTCGAGAATGCGCCCGCGGTCATCCTGCACAGGTAAACGCCCGATGGATAGGACGATGCATCCCAGCGAACGTTGTACCATCCGGGGCCTTTTTCCTGATCGACCAAGGTCGTCACTTCGCGCGCGAGCATATCGAAAATCTTGACGACGATCCTGCTTGCCGTGGGGATCTGATAACTGATCACTGTCTCGGGGTTAAAGGGATTGGGATAGTTCTGATGCAACACAAATTCAGTCGGTATTCCGTCGGCCTTCTCCACTCCCGTTGTCCCATCCGTGATCAAAGCCAGCACGGGACCATTCCCATCTTCCCTCCGCTCAAAATTGATTCGCTTGTCCATCGCCCGGTAATCTTTCACCATCACACTCACCACCCTGTCCCCACTCATCTCTCCCGCCACGCACGAAGCCAGATCCCATCCGTACACGTTCCCCACTTCACACACAGCCGCCGTATCGAACAACGTCCCTGCTGCCGGTGCTCCTGTCCATTTCAACGTCGTCTCCAGCCAGCTGTCTGTCCCGACTGCATACACCCCCGCTCCCACGCCCTTCCCATCCGGTAATCCCGTTGACTTCACTTTCAGCTTCATCACGGCTCCGAGAACATTCCCCGTCACCCCGCGCAGATCAAACTGCACGTATGCACGGCTCCTGTACATGTCCGAGTTCCCTTCCCTCACCTGCAAGCAACTGTCGGTGTTGAAGTTCGTGGAGGACTTCAAAAACCCCTGAACATAACTGTCGTGTGTCGCTCCCACCTCCTGTACCGATCCTCCCGTCTTGCGAAACACCGTCCGAATATCCTTATTGCCATTCACTGTCACGGACTGTTGACCGGTCTTCCCGTTCACATCCCCCAACCATTCATAGAGCTCCCATCCCGTCTCGGCCGTTGCCTGCAGCGTTACCTGCGTCCCTTCGGCATACACCCCTCCAGCCGGCGACATTGTCACACTCCCATGCTGGCCGGTGCGTGCATTGATCCGAAAAGTCTCGAGTTTTCTGAACGTTGCTCCCACACTCTTGTTTCCGTCCACTGTCACCGTCGTCACTGTATCCGTCCCCGTGGCATCTCTGCTCCATCCGTCAAAAATGCTTCCAGCTGCCGCTCGTGCCTTTAGCGTTACTACTGTGTTGAGGCTGTAGTACGGCCCTGGCGGTTCCGCCACAACCAATCCTTCGCCGAGCACTGCGGTTCGCACTTCATACTGTCCGGCCGGGATCTGGCTGAACGTTGCCGTAACGGTCTTTTCTCCATCCATCACCACGGTGTCCGGGTTTGCCGTCCCCGTCCTGTCTCCGCTCCATCCGTCAAACTTCCAGCCCAACGCCGGGACCGCCAGAATCCTGACAGGCGTTCCAGGATTGAATACCGTGTCCGAAGGAGTCGTCGTCACTATTCCGGTTCCGACCGTCCGGATATCGAGGTGATAGCGCACACCGACCAGCGGCTTGAAGTTCGGATGATACACCTCCTGATCCATGAGCTGTCCGTCCGATGCCCGGAGATGTCGCATGAACAATGTGTCGCCGTCAACCACCAATTCCGTGTATCCGTAATACGCCGCCTGGTTCTGGTCGAAAGAATATGCGACGAGATACCCGTTGCCGTCATGGTTCTCATCGGCGGCAGCGAGCGGAGCACCTCCGTTCCCGGTAATGATCTGGACGGTTCCATTCGTGGCATCCAGCGGGGGGTTCTGTTGCCCGTTCAGGTTCAATTTCTTGCTTCGGACATACTGATGGGCATGCCCGTTGAAGTAAATATCGCATCCATTTTGGTACAGCGGCATCGCCCAATTCTGGTGAATCCCGGCCTCGTAGACTTTGACGCCAAAGTCAAAGACGGGTTTGTGCCAGATTGCAAAGAGCCATTTTTTCGTGTTTGTCTGGATGGCGTCGAGCAGAAACTGCTTCTGGGCAGGGTCAGTCTCGACCTCGGAATACAGAACGACAAACCGTGCATTCTCATAGTCAAAGGTGAAGTACTTTCCGTCGTGACCGAACTGATTCACCTGTCCGGACATGTAGATTCTCCAGTTCGCTAACCCGCCGGCTTCCAGCATTTCATGGTTTCCTGCGGCCGTCATATACTTCGGAGGGACACTGGTCTGTCCGGTGCCGCCAAGGATTTGATCGCAGGCGGCCTTCCACGCGTTCCAAAGGGTGACGTTAGCGCCATCTTCCACATCGTCGCCAACGTTAATGATGAAGCGATAATCGGGGGTGTTGTTCTTCATCGCTTGAAGAACCGAGCGGTGCGCCGCATCGTTGGTCCGGGTATCGCCATAGGCAATCCATTTCCAGCGCACAACATCCGGATCCTGAGCAAGAGGATAGAAATCGCGCCTGACGGAATTCGCCGTGACGGTGTAGATGTAGTAGCCACGTTCGTTACCGCTGCCCAGTTGGAACGACAGCGCTGTGTTTGCATAGACGGTAATTCCGCCGTCCGTGACTACCGCGTTCTCATGGCGATGACCCGCAAGGTAGTACTTCGCGTTGTGCTTGTTCATCACCGTGATGATGCGATTGCGATAAGTCTTGCCGATGTTGAAATACGCGCTATCCTCCCCCTGGAGTTGCGTAAACAATGGCACATGCGAACACACGAACTTGTTGGGCATTGAAGCGTTGGCCGTGAAGAACGCATCCATCTCCGTCAGTTGTGAATCAGCACGGGCCACGACTGTCGGATCCGTCGAGATGTACGCTTGTGTGTTGAGTACGAAGAAAGCTCCCACACTTTTCTTCACAAATCCATAGTATTCCCGGTTGTTCGGTCCGCGACCATACTTTCGTTGAATCCACGTGTTAATCTTGTCCATCGTTGCGGAGGCCGGCGTTGCACCGATATCGTGGTTCCCGGGCATCGGATACCATGGGAGTGAGGTCATCATCGATGAATCGAACATGGCGTATTGATCCAGCGCGTTGCTCGATTCGATCAGATCTCCTCCCACAAGAATGAACTCGGCCTTATGCCGTTCGATCCCTGCGAGTGCCTTGCGAAGCCAGGTGGCCGGATAGAGCGGCTCTCCGGTGCCCTCGTAGGCAGTCTTGCCAAAATGGATGTCGGTAAGAAATCCGAATCTGATTGTGTCTGTCTGCCCATAGAGTGTCCCCCCCAGCACGATGATTGAGAGAAGGATCAGGGCACGAATGGATCTCACTACATTTTTCATTGGTCGTCTTTCTGGCAGCTGTGAGCCATGAGCGATGAGCGGTTTGTTGGCGATTACCTGACGGCTGACTGATCGCATTCTATTTACTTTCCAACTTTGCCGTTTGTTGCGGGACGGGTTTGCTCATTGATGGCGGAGCATCCCCGGGCTGGCTCCCCCACGCTTTGTTTGGCCGCGGTCCCATTTGCAGTTCCAGGGTTCCGCCGTTGGCAATCTCGGAATGCTGGAACCAAGGCTTGTCCAGCGGCTGGCCGTTGAGCGTTGCAGCCTGAATGTATTTGTTGACGGCCGAGACATCTTTTGCACGCAAAACAAATTCCTTTCCGTTCCCCAACGACAGAGTCACTTTCGCGAATATCGGGCTGCCAATATTATAAACCGGAGATCCCGGGGTTACGGGGTAGAATCCCATCGCGTTGAACACATACCACGAGGAAAGCGCGCCCCCGTCCTCATCGCCGCAGATGCCAAGCGGATCGTCATCGAACCAGACATCCATCAGTTGGCGGAGGCATTTCTGCGTCCTCCACGGGGCGCCCGCATAATTGTAGAGATAGGGGATATGGAAGCTGGGTTCGTCTCCCATCGCAAATTGACCGTTCAAACCTGTCGCATCCGGGAACTGTCCGACGAAAAAGAACTTTTCCGTATTCAAACCTTCGTTGAACATCTGGTTGAGCCGTGCGATGAATTTCTCCCGACCACCCATCAGGTTGATCAACCCCTGGATATCATGCTGGACACTCCAGGTGTACGTCCACGAATTACACTCCGCAAAATACGCCCTGCCACCCTGACCACCGGAGAGTTTCGGGTCGAACGGCTGGATCCAGTTTCCGTCCGCCGTTTTTGGAGACATGAAGCCCGTTTCGCGGTTATAGACGTTGAGATAATTCGATGCGCGCTTCATGAAATAGTCGTAGTCGTCCTGCTTGTTCAACGCCTTGGCGAGCTGAGCCAGGCACCAGTCGTCGTAGCAGTGTTCAAGCGTCACGGCCACAGACTGTCGTCGTTCAAACGAGTGAGTTTCCTTTACCCACTCTTTCTCGCCCGGAGCAAGCGCGGGGAAAAATCCTTTGGTGTAGTAGATGCTGTCCAGCTCCGTTGCAGGCCCGTTGGCCCAGGGAAGCATGGTTGCCTGGAGTGCGTTCTTTCGCAGGCCTTCATAGGCCTTCTCGACATCGAAATCGCGTAATCCCTTGAGATACATGTCCGCCACCATCGAAGCGGCATGGTTTCCGATCATGCATGCGTGGTCGCCGCGCACGATCGGGAAAGACGGGACCCATCCCTCCTGCTCGAACATGCGGACATACGAACTGACCATATCGGCTTTTCTTGCAGGATCCAGGAGCAGCTGGAGCGAATGGAGTGAGCGGTAGGTATCCCAGAGCCAGTCGTCCACGTAAAACGGGTGCCCGCCGTCGTCATGGACCTTCCCGTCGAACGAGCTGAAATACTTCCCGTCCTCGGAAATGCTGACCATTCGTTCGTGGGCGCGATAGATCGCAGTATAGAAAATCCGTCGTTGTTTTTCGGTGCCGCCTTCGACCTTGACCTTTCCCAGCGTCTCTTCCCAAATCCCACGCGCCCGTTGCTTGACCCCATCGAAATTCCATCCAACCATTTCTTTTTCAACGTTCCGTGCGGCTTGTTCGAGGGAGATGTAGGAAATCCCCACCTTCACCTCGATTGTCCGGGGTCGTGGGCCTGCATAGTCCAGGCTCACGCAGGTGTTCTTCCCCTCGACTCTTGAGAGCCCATCCGAAATGATTTTCCCCACGGCTGCACTGTGAGAATTGGACGGCTTGTTGAATACGGCGTGGAAGAAGTAACGAACGTGCTCATCGTCCTCGTATCCACGCACGGTGCTTGCGTCGACGACCTCCAGCATGCTGTTCTTGTGTGAGCGGAGGAGGACATGGCCCGCATCCGGACGTGTAAACTGAAACCGGAAATATGCCGCGTGCTCCGTCACCGTGTGCTCTTCCAGAATATCGGAATCTTCCAGCAGGACGGAGTAGTAATACGGCGTGGCCGTTTCCTGGCTATGGTCGTACTCCGAGGCCACCGCTTCCTTGTTCACAGAAAGCGCCCCCGAGGTTGGCATGATCGCAAATGCGTCAGCAATCCTGTGGGACGTGATCGTGAGCGGAAATTCGTAGATCTTCGGAGCCAGGTATTTATCCAGCACATCCGGAGTCCGGAGCGGTGCAAGACGGACCATGCTGTGGGGGATGTGGACAATCGGAACCGTCGGCTGCAACACGTGGCCGACCCCGCCGATGTTGGGATCGACATAATTCACACGCTCTTGCACCTGGTCGACATGAGCGCATGAAGTCAGACCGAGGACGACAAGGATGATTCCTGCGAGTTGGAGGGCCTTATTCATGTTCTACCTTTTTGTTTCAGTCTCTCGTTAGTAAATGAGCCTTCACCGGCCGACGCACAACATCCGCATGCGGCAGCCTTCGTGGTTATGCCCCCCGTTGATTGTCGAGGGTTTTGAGCGCGAACGCATAAGCGCCAACACTCACTGCGGTACTCGTGCCGAGTTGTGAAATCCCGACGCCAAGGCGGCGAACCGGGTCATACGTCATCGTGGTACTACTTCCGGGAACGGTCACAATCTTCTTGTCCCCACGAAGGAACAACCCCCGTTCATGTTCGTCTTCGAGGTTGTAGATGCGGGAAACATTCCGAGGGTTCTGTTTTCCTCCCGGCAACTCAAACGGCGCGTTCATTTCGCGCACGACGGCGGAAAGGAACAGTGGGTGTGCTCCGGCAAGGCCCCCTCCGATCACGGCGAGTCCATCCACAAGGGTCAGCACGTTCGCCAACGCATCGCCGACAACCTCGGCCATTTGTTGAAACGCGGCGATAGCAGCATCCTTGTTGCCTTTGACCTTTCCCATCCCGATCTCATAGATCTCTTTCGGCGCCGGTGCATCGGACGGCTTCATGCCGGCTTGCTCTGCGTAGACTTTCTGGACGGCCCGGATGCTGGCGCCTTCTTCGGCGTTCATCGACGGGAATTTCTTGTTGCGCAGCAGCCATACTTCCCCTGCCGACGAATTGTCTCCGAGAAATAGTTCACCGTTCCGCACAATCCCCCCGCCAAACCCTGTTCCGAGAGTCAACCCAACGAGATTGCGAAAACGCCGCGGGCTTCCTGCCGCTTCCAGCAACTCGTTGATGTGAGGAAGGAATCCGGCAATGGATTCCCCATAGGCAAACAGATCACCGTCGTTGTTGATGAATACGGGAAGCCGGAATTTTTCTGCAAGCATAGGTCCCAGGGCGACTCCGCCGCGGAAACCCGGGAGGTTGCCAAGATCGCCAATGACACCGAGCGGATAGTCGGCCGGGCCCGGGAACGCAAAGCTGATCGCGACAGGACTTTGCGGCAGCTGATTCCTGATTTCCGTAAATCCCGAGACGATGGTCTCCAGACACGTTTTAAGGTCGCGGGCGTTCGAGGGTTTCGTCAGCGGCGTTACGATCTCCCTATTGCCTTGCATCGCGGAGAACACAAAGTTCGTTCCGCCCGCGTCCAGGGTCATGACGATACGTTTGTCGTTTTTGATTTCCATCACAGGGCTCATCTCTTGTTGTCTGTCATACTGGTCAAGCTGCCACCGGTTTTCTCATTCCCCGAAATGCCAGAAAGCTGATATACACGAAGATCGCCAGTGGAATGGTGAAACTGAGCTCGGACGACTGATTGGCCACCAGGCCCATGACCGCAGGCACTACCGCCCCTCCCACGATTGCCATCACCAACAGGCCGGAGAGCTCGTTACTGCGTTCCGGGATGGCGTCAATCAGGATTGAGAAGATGAGCGGGAAGATGTTCGCAAACGCCAGCCCTGCCACGCCAATACCGATAAAGACCGTGAGTTGGTTGGGAGCAAACATCGTCGCGATTCCGACCACTCCCAACAACGAGCTGACAAGGAAGAACTTCTTGGGAGACAAGTACGTAAGGATAATGGAGCCGAGCAGCCGTCCCACGGCAAGCGTGGTCATAAACACACCGATCCCAAGAGTCGCATGTTCAAGGTCGAGGCCAAATTTCGTCTCGAGGTGACGTGCAATCCACGAGTTGAGCCCGACTTCTGCGCCAACGTAGAAGAAGATGCCGAGCACCATCGAGAGGACAAAAGGATTCTTCAATAGCGCGAAGCTGCTGGCAATGCTTGCCCGCTGTGCGGTTGCTTGCTCCTGCTGGGGTTCAATCTTGAGGAACAGGACAATGACGAGCGTGATGCCGACCACCAGAGCGAAGATCAAGAAGATGTTTTGCCACGGAAGCGCGAGCGCCACGACGAGGGGAAGAATATACGGGGCCGCATTAGAGCCGATGCTCTTGATAAACTGTGCAAAGGAGAGGTTGCGAGAGAACATGCCGGGAGTCGACACCGTGCGCATCATCGGGTTTCCGACAACCTGCAGGGCCGTAATCCCGACCCCGATAAAGAAGATGGCGATCAGCACATATTCATACCGTGCGATGCTCACTACGGGAAGGAGCTCTCCCAGCAGGACCAGCGCCAGGAAGCTCACCAGCACGAATTTCTGGCCTTTCTTGTCCGTGAGGACTCCAAACGGGACGGAAAAAAGACCGAACGCGATAAACCCGAAGAACGGAAGCAACCCTGCGACGCCCGGAGAGAGGTTGAATTCCTTCGTGACAAATCCCACCAGCGTTCCGACGGCATCGCCGAAGCCCATGATGAAAAAGACCAGGAAAATGGGAATCGTTTTGAGCTTCATGAGGGAGTTCCTTTCAACGTGTTGGAGAATTCAGTTTTCGAGATGATACTTTCCTTGTCCATCCGGAAGCAGGAGCTTCGGATCAATCCTGAGCTTCACGCTCGGCCGGTCCGGGTTTTTGATTTTCTCAATGAGAATCTCTGTTGCCTTCATGCCGACGCGGTCGTTGAACTGTTCGACCGTCGGATACAACGGTGGCTCATAGCTATTGTTGTACCCGAAGATGTGGCAGTTCGCCGGAATTTTCTTTCTCGCAGCTGCAAGCCGTTTGTGAAGGTCCGGGATCATCGTGTCATGATTCAGGCAGACACCCAGATTCTTGTACTGTTTGCAGAGGAGCTCGATCTTTGATACGAAGCCGTTCATCTTCATGACCGTGCCCGTCTGGTCGTCGTACAGCGCCCTGACTGCGTTCTTATAGCCGAGGGTTTTCTCGTCGGACGAGGAAGCCATGATGGATGTATCGTTCGACGGCATGAATATGATCTTGTCGCACGCCCGCTTGTACTTCAGGTACGAGCAGACCTTAAACATCGCGTCCCAGTTGTTGATGACGACGTAGTCCGTGTCGAGCTCGGGAATGAACCGGTCGATCAGCACGAACGGGTACTTGCGTTTCTTCAACTCGACGATGTGCGAATAGTTGTCCTGGTAGTGGTCTTCCAGGAAGATGATCATTCCTTCCACATTCTTTCTCAACAGCTTGTCGATCGTTTCCTTTTCCTTTTCGTGGCTCATACTGGAGATGGCGACGACGAGGTCGAGGTTTGCTTTTTCCACCGCCTTGCGAACCCCGGAGAGAATATCAATGAAAATCCGGTGCGCGCTAAAGTCCTTCGGGATGATGAGCGCGATCTGCGTATTGGGCTCTTTGGATGTCGCCAGCCGGTTGACGAACAACCCTTTGCCCTGGCGCTTCGTAATCAATCCCTCATTTTCCATTTCAAGGAGAGTGCGGTTCAGTGTCGCGTAGCTGTAGTCGCTGTGCTTCAGAATCTCACGAACGGTCGGCAGGCGGTCGTTTTGCTTGAGCTTCTTTTTTCTGATGAACGCGATCAGTTCCTTGCGAAGCGATTCATATTTTTTTTGTTTGGCCATTCAGATCTCCTTCGTGTGCTACGATGCAACAGCCGCCGGCTGTGCGGCCGGAAGATTCCGATACCAGAACCAGTACATGCCTGCCAGACTCACCAAAAAAACCACGAGTGTCGTTGGTATATCGCCATAGGACCGAATAACAAGCTGCATCGGGAGAAGGAACAACGTCACATGCCAGCAGAGCGTAAACGGAAGCGCGAGGAGGTCGTTCCGGTGTTCGCGTTCCATGGTAGTGCGAAACGCGGCGGCCAGGCGTTGTTTGTATGGCTTCCACGCGCCGAACGGACGGGTGGTCTCATAAAAATGCGCGACGACAGAATCCTCCGCGGGCGGAGTCAGAAGCGTACCTGCGACCGTTGCGACCAGAGAGACCGCGGCAATAGCCAGAAACTGCTCCCACTCGACAAGTCCCGGCACAACCCAGTTGATAAGCACCGCTCCTCCAATGCCGACGATCGTTCCAATAGCGAACCCCTCTCCGTTGTAGCGCCACCAGTAGAACTTCAGGAATGACGGAACCGCGAGGCCGCCGCCGAGAGCCATGATGATCCAGCCCCAAATCTGATTAATGCTCTCGACGTTATACGCGAGCACAAATCCTATGATCACGAGGACAACGGTGAACACGTACGTTGCGCCAATCAATTCAACGTTTTGGGCCGCCGGACGCAGATGACGCTGATAGATGTCTCGGGTGAAATAGCCGCTGGTCATATTGATACTCGCGTTAAACGACGAAAGGGCTGCGGCAACAAACGCGATCAGGAGGAATCCCCGAAGCCCGGTGGGTAGCAGAAGCAGAATCACGGCCGGCACGATCCGTTCGGTGTTGACCGTTCCCTCAAAGCTCAGCAAGTGGAGTTTTGACTGCCAGTCACCGTGGAATATTCCCTTCAGCCCGTCGATCAGGACGGGAGAAAAATGTTCCGGAGAATTCCTCAGTTCGGCCAACAGGTCGGCCCAGTGTTCCTTCGGACTTCCCGGGACGTGCGTTTTAATCAAGACAGCCGCCTGGGCGAGGACAGCCTGGTCGGGAAACAGTCCGTTGACCAGCAACAGCCCGAGCACCGCAAGACCGATCATCATTGGCCACCGGAACATCATCAGGGAAGTCCAGAGAAACGTCAGGGTACCGCATTCGCGCTCATTGCGTGCGCCAAAGTATTTCGGGTCGGCGCCTGCCGAGGACATGCCGATCAATGCGTTCCGAAGAAAATAGAAGAATGCGAAGAGCGCCAGATGCTGGTATGCCTCGTAGCCTTTCGGCATGGACGTCTTCCATGGCAACGTGGACGACATCCAGTTCTCGTCTCCTGTCACGGCCCTGGCGAGGTTGGCAAGACTGTATCGGTCAGTAATGTGCGCCGCGGCAAGAACGGTGATGACGACAATCGCCGAGATCACAATCACGGACTGAAAGAGGTCGGTATAGACCACGCCGTAGAAGCCCGAAACAATGGTGTAGAGTGTTGCCACTCCGATCATGACCATCGCGCACTGGACGGGCGAGAACGGCAGGAACATCGAGACGAACATGCCGAGGGCCTTGATCATGTAGGCAAGCATGCCTACCGTTGTTACGATAACGCCAAAGGCGAGGATCAGGCGCGCCAGTTGTCCCCCCCAACTTTTTCCAAACCGGTATTCCATCCACTCGGCGCCCGTCATGCATCGCGAGCGATAATGCCACTTCCCTGTCCAGAGCAGCATGAAGGGAAGGATCAGGACCGCTCCGCCGCGAAACTCGACATAGATTCCCCGCGGACCGAGCATGTAGAGAAACGATACGATCAGCATCGTCCCGGCCATATCCGTGTAGGAGGCCATGCCGGAAACCCCCATGGCCCACCAGGGCAGCCTTTTGCCGCCCAGAAAATAGTCCTCGAGGCTTCTCGAGGCCCATTTCCTCAGGTAAAGTCCAAGACCCACCAGAACGGAGAGGTAGAGCGCGATAACAACGTAATCGTATGTGGCCAGGTAATTCATGAACTAGCGAATAAGGATCATTTTTTGAGCCATCAATGAACCCGCCGACGAAAGCCTGCAAAGATACACCCCGCTCGGCATGCTGATGCCGGAGTCATCAGACCCATTCCAGGACGCCTCGTGATATCCGGCCCGTCGGACACCCTCGACAAGCATGGCAACGCGTTCGCCGATCATGTTGAATACTGCAAGCTCTACAAAGCTGTCGCAAGGAACAGTGAATCCGATTCTTGTGGACGGGTTGAATGGATTGGGGAAATTCTGATTGAGTTTGTATTCCCGGGGAGGGTCTGATTCCTGGCTTTTCACTCCGGTCGCCGGATTTGCCGGAATAGTTTCCGTCAGGGCAATCTCGTTCCGGAGCATCCTCCGACCCTGACCGACAAGCCACAGGTAATAATCCGTGGGAAGTCCTTCGTAGGTCACGAACGTGCTTGCACCCACGGGAGGATCATTCGTGACCTTGAAGATGGCTGTGCCCTCATCGATCTCATCGAACATCGCCTGATAGAGCATGGTTGAGCCAGCTTTGATGAACCGGAAGTACTGCCACCACAGGAATGCTCCCCGCGCCCGTGGAATCTGATTGATCGGAGACGTCGGCTTCATGTTGTGCCAGCTGAATCCTGGGAACGAAACAGGAAGATACTCTTTGTTGTTCTGCACGCACCACTCCAGGTCCGGGATTACCACCATTTGCGTGTGGAATTCGACTCCTTCATACGAACTATAGCGTCCGACAAACCAGGGACTGATGATGTCCGCCTTCTTTGCGATTCTGATTAAGGCCGAATCGCTGACCGCGTCCTGGTCGAGCGTTCTCCAGTGCGTCGGGACTCCGACCATGACCGTGCAGCCGCCGTAGACCGGATCGTTCTGCAGAAAATCCACAACGTTCTCGCATTCTGCAAGCGTGTACTGTCGTCCGTCGTTAAATCCCATCCCCCACACCGCAACGACCGGTTTTCCGTTGTGGCGTTGGTACATCGAGTCCTTTGTGACCTGTTTCGTATCGATCAGCATCTTCCAGTCGGCGATGAGGGACGAGGTCTGTCCAAGCTTCAATCCCGAGAGGTCATACATGACTGCGAAGGTGCGGCCATACTGGCTCGCGCCGGCACGGCAATTTGCCAGCACGTTATTGAACTGCTGCAAACCCGGTGAGCCGCGTACTTCCGTAACAAACCGCTGGATGAACACGCCATCGATCCCGTAATCCTGCATCCACTTGAAATGCCGTTTGACTGTCTTGGCATTTTGGGCGCTGTACACGTATGCCACACTTCCATCTGCTTTGGTAAACGAAGTCGCGTACCGTTCGTCGGGGTCGAGGTCGGAAACGTCGGGCCACATGTCGATCTTGCAATGGCCCGGCTCAAACAACCCGTCAGCGTTCCGATAGTGATACCACCCGCGATTAATAGCATCGCTCGGCACCGCGAACCAACCTTGGTACCCGCACATCATCTTCCCTGTCAGGGTTGAAGGGTCACTTTTCACGGGTTCGACTTGTGCAAGAGCCGCACCCGCTCCAAACACCACGCCCAACAGAACCGATCTTATTCGTTTACGCAAGGTCGTTCCTTTCACAAATTCAGGGTCCCCGTGAGGGGACCCACGTTGGTTACTTCACCAGCAACATTTTCTGCGTTGCGACCTGATCATTGAACTGCAGGCGCACGAGGTACATCCCGGTCGGAAGAGATGAGCCGTTAAACGGCCGCGTGTAGAGCCTCCCGGCTTCTGCGACACCGTCGAACAACGTGACAACATTCTGGCCGATGGTATTATAGACGCGTAGCGTCGCCCGTCCACTCGAAGGAACGGTAAACTCAACCTTCGTCGAAGGATTGAACGGATTCGGGTAGTTTTGCTTCAGCGAGAACACATGGGGAATCTGGTCACGATCGGTCACGCCAGTGACAGAGGTTGCGACGCCGCTGACCGGAATCTTAACCAGGGATGTTGACCCATTGTTCTTAATATATACAGTGTCCTGGAAGGTTCCAATGGTTGTGGGCATAAAGGCAACCAACACCCTCAGGGTATCTCCAAGGATCGTGCCATTCTGCTTGTCCACGAGGAATTCTGGCGTTTTGGTGTAGATGGAATCGATGACCAGGCGGTTGACAGAACTGTTGGTAATGACGACTGTCTGCACTGCGGAGGAGTCGACTTTGATTGTGCCGAATGCAATGGGCTGAACGGAGGTAACAAGCGCTGCCATCGGTGAAGCCCCGCTGAGACTTACCCATGCATTTCCTGCGTTGGTGACAATCCGCACGGTGTCTGCAAAAGTACCCTGGGCAAGCGGTTTAAACGTTATTTCAACCCCGCAGCTATCTGTGACCGTATCGGGAACTGCGCACCACGGCGTATAGTCCGCCAGCGTCGCAAAGACTCCGGTGACGATCAGCCCGATGTTGCGCGCCGGTTTGACGTAAACGTACTGCACGAGAGAATCTCCTACGCCCACCGATCCAAAATCGATAACCGCAGAGGTCAAACCGAACACCGTGAGAGAGGCCCCTACTTCGTCCGCCCCCATGTAGGTCACGCCGCCACTTCGCGTATGGCCGTCGAAATCCGAATTGATCCCCGGCAGAGCAAGCGCAGCCAAGGCAATATCTCCGTGCGACGCAACAGCAAGATGCAGGTCGCTTGAAGAATCGACGAACGAGACTATTTTCGAGGAACCGTGGACATCCCGACCGCTCGTCTGCCATTGAGCAAATGTGCCTCCGCTTGGGCTCCCGATGGACGAATACGATCCGCCACCGTCGTTGTAAACCAGGTTATAATCCGACACGAGCGTTCCAAGAAACGAGCCACCCTTATAGATGCAATAGGATTTCTTGCCGGAGCTGAAACCGGTTTGACGGGAATAGAAAATGTTGTTAAACACGAAATTGGTATCGGTCGCATCAATTCCGCCACCGCAGATAAACGCTGCAACGTAGTGGGCTCTCGTTGTGTTGTCCACATACACCGTATTGTGAAACACATAGACCTTTCCGCCGGTGATCGGCCGGATGCCCGCTGTCCAGTTGCTGTTTTCCGTGGCGTCGTCGTCTTTGAGACCATAGATGAAATTGTTTGAGACGACATAGCGGCTGTCGTGATCGCCATTCTGAAGCACAATGCCCTGGACCTGAACATTGGTCGTGGCATTGCTTGTCGCGTTGAACATATTGTAGACCCTGTTTGCGTTGATTGTGTACGTTCCCGCCTTGCTGCCGGCGTAGATACCGCTGATAGTCACCGCAGGAGTTGTCCCGGTGTTCGTGCCCAGATCATGAACAGTATTTCCGCATATGGAAACTGTCCCACCGAGGGTTACCGTGTTCGAGGCATAAATTCCGTAACCCGTCACCAGCGGATAGATCGTGGAATGGCCGATCACCGTGTTGTTGTCAATTGTCACGTCGGTCGATTGACTGGCCACAATCCCTCTTGCGAGGCAATGCACCGTATTGTTCCGAACGATGTTCCCGGTTTGTGTTGTTGCACCACCCGTTCCGACCAGGATCGCGTAGTTCGCGGTCACATCGCAGTTCTCCACGAGACAGCTATCCGATCCGGCGGTCTCATGCAAAACTAAACCGCGTGAAGGCGCATTCCCCCAGGGATTGTTCAGAGCGATGACCAGGTTCTTGATCTGAACATGGTCGCCGTAAACGATCACTCCCTGGCTCGAATCAGGACCGACAGAATTGATGGTCCAACTTCGATCTGTCCCTCCGATATTGGATCCATCGAGTGTGACATAATCGATGGAGTTGGGTCCGCTGCTTCCGATTCTAAAAGCATAGTCCCCAACACCCGTTGTAACGTTCAGAATGACCGTCGCCCCTGTTGCCGGCACGAACTTCACAGTCTTGTCGCTTGCCGGTTTGTTTACCGTCGGGTTGACAACGAGCGGTGCAGCCTCGTTGTATGTGCCTGAGGCAAGAGTGATCGTGACAGGTGCACCGACACCGTTGGTCGTCAGGACATTGCACGCTTCCGTGAATGTTTGGAAATTGGTGCCGCCCGTCGCTTGCGCGGGATCGATGGTGTAGTTTCCTCCGAGCGGTTGCGGCTCTGATGTACCTGCAAGCGCAAGGTTGACTGATCCAAAATCGGTTGTTACTCCGATGTTATCCGAATACGTTCCAAGCACGTGCGGCTTGAATTTGACCGCCAGTTCCACGCTGTCTGTAATCGTGACAGGGACGACAAGCGTCCACGAAAAATCGGAGGTCGGAGCGCTGAGAGATGTAACCGTTACAGGATTCCTCTTCATTGACTTGATGTACACCTTCATTTCCAGGGAGTCGCCGAGAAGGACATTGCCGAAATCCAGCGCACTCGTCGAGACGCCCACGGCCGCCAGGGCTGTAGAGGATTCATCGGCACCCATATAGGGATACAGCGCGTTGCGCGTGTCGCCGTCGATGTCCGAAGGAAAGCTCGCGACAGTCCATCCGACATTGGGTGTACCCGTGAGCGAGTCGTCTCCTACGGACACACCGTTAAGGTGGAGATTATTCACAGGATCTACGAAGCTCACTGGTCTGCAGGCCGAATGAAGGTCCTGGCCCGCAATCCAGTTTGCCAGGGTCTGGCTTATGCTTCCGGCGTTGTAGGAATTTACGCCACCGCCGTCGTTGTAAATGGTATTGTAATCACTCACCAGAGTCCCCAGGAACGATCCCCCTTTGTATGCACCGTGGGACTTATAGTTTGAACTGTATCCTGTAGCGCTCACCCAGAAGATATTGTTCCTTGAGAAAACGGTATCCGTCACAGCGGTGGAGTTTGTTCCAACGATGAACGCGGCGGTATTGTGTGCTCTCTGCGTGGTCTGTGCAATGTAGACTGAATTATTGAAGATGTTTGCGCGGCCGCCGTACGTGTTGTAACGAATGCCGGACGTCCAGCCGCTGTGGGGCCTTGCATCGTTATCCAGGAACCCGGTAACGACGTTGTTAAACACCTCATAGCGTGCCAAATTTTGCCCGGAACTCGAGCTCATGTAGATTCCTGTGAGATTGAGTGAAGAAGTTCCGGAGCTTATGGCATTGTAAAGATTGTAGAGCAAGTTGTTTGAAATGGTAAAGTATGCGGAACCGTAGGCACCAACGACGTGAATCGTCTGAGCAGTTGTCGTGCCTGCATTACTTCCGAAATCGTGTATCGTATTCCTGTCAATCAGAATTGCTCCCGTGTTGCCCGTTGGGCCCGACGCGTAGATGGCATAGCCAGTGGTCGTGGGATAGGTATCAGTCTTCCCCACGATCAGGTTGCCCTGAATTGTCAAATCTGTCGATTGAACTGCGTTGACACCCTTGTTCCAACAATGAATCGTGTTGTTCTTGATAAGGTTACCAGCCTGGCTTGTTCCAGTACTTGTACCCACAAGGATGCCGTAGTTCGCGGTGATATCGCAGTTCTCGATGACACAATTGTCAGACGCCCCCGTTTGATGCAGCACGATTCCCTGGGCAGGCGCCTTGCTCCACGGAAATGCGAGCGTCACGACTAGATTCTTGAGTCGAACGTTATCTCCGAAAACAAGGAGTCCATTGCTCGAATCCGGTCCAGCGTTGTTGATCGTCCAGCTCCTGTCCGTTCCCCCCGCGTTCGATCCGTCGAGGGTGACATAGTCGACACTCGCCGTGCCACTACCGATCGTAAAGGCCCATTGCTTGACGGTAGCGGTGTCGTTCAGGATAACCGTACCCCCTGAAGCGACGACAAACAGAATCGGCTTGTCTGCAGCCGGCAGATTGACGGTCGGGTTAACCGTGAGAGGGGGCTCCGAATACGTTCCTCCTGCAATCTCAAACCTGACACCTCCCGTTCCCACGCCGTACGCATTAAGCGTATCGATCGCTTCTTTGAATGACGTAAAATTATCGGACCCGCTTCCAGCCGGATTAATCGTTTTTGTTCCGGTAAGCTGTGCAGTGACCGGGGCAATGACCATGAGCGTCATGGCAACGAGAGAAATCAGTATTTTGTTCATATGTACTCCGAGTTGATCAACAGAACTATTTGATACCATACAACATGCTGAAATGACTGCATGCGTGTAATTCCGTCCGGGCTCTGTTGTTCGACAGAGCCCGAATCAGGAATCGTTGACTACTTAACCAACATCATCTTTCGCAACAAAGACTGACCGCCGAACTCCAAACGGGCAAAGTAGATTCCTGTGGGCATCTGCGATGCATTGAACGATCGGCTATAGAGCTTGCCGGCCTCCGCAACTCCATTGAACAGGTTTGCAACCTCCTGGCCAATGACGTTAAACACGCGAAGCGATGCTTGTCCATTCTGAGGGACTGAGAAACTGAGATGTGTGGAAGGATTGAACGGATTCGGATAATTGTCGCCAAGAGAAAGCACTTTCGGAGCCAATCCGATTTCAACTTCCGCGCTCCCAAAATACTGGAAGCTTCCATTCTGGTCGATCTGCTTCAAGCGATATGCGTAGCGACCTGACTCCAGTTTCGCGTCTATAAGGCTGTATTGTCGGGCCGATGTGCTTGTGCCTGATCCTGCAACAAATCCCACCTTCTCCCATTGCTGACTTCCGACTGCCCGGCGTTCAACATCAAATCCGTAGCAATTTGTTTCCGTCGCGGTCGACCACTGAAGTACTGCGTTCAGTTGTGCGACAGAAGCTGTGAAGGACGCGAGTTGAACTGGTAATGGTGAACCCGGGATTTCATCAGCACCCATATAGGGTTTAATCGCATTGCGGGTTTGTCCATCGATATCTGTCGTAAGGCCTCCCGGCACTGTGAAGCCAAGGTTCTGCGTCCCTGCAAGTTGCAGATCGCCGACCGATGCGCCTGTCAAGTGCAGATCAATCACGTCATTCACGAACAAGACAGCCTTTGCCGAAGAATTCAAATCCGGGGTAACACAGGTTGCCGTGTTTTGAGCCTGCCAATCCGCGAAGGTTCCGGTTCCAATGTTACTTTGATACGAGTTAGCGCCAGTGCCTTCGTTGTAGATGCAATTGTAATTGCTTACAAGCTTGCTTACAAACGATCCGCCCTTGTAGATTGCATAGGATTTTGCGCTGGACGCGCCACCGATTTGACTGTTGTAGAAGAGGTTGTTGAATACAAAGACCGTGTCTGATGCGTTCCCACCTCCACAAATGAAGGGGGAGGAACTATGTAGCCTCGTC
Source organism: Bacteroidota bacterium (assembly GCA_049644265.1). GTDB lineage: Bacteria > Bacteroidota > Ignavibacteria > UBA10030 > UBA10030 > JBARRO01. The sequence goes on along the minus strand of JBARRO010000271.1, from coordinate 23,554 downwards.
GTCCCTTCCATATACACGGAGTTGTTATACACGTTGGTTCTGCCGGGTCCATTCGGCCTGATTCCTGCAGTCCAGTTCGTTCCCAAGGTGGCATTGTTATCCAGGAAGCCAGTCAGAAAATTATTGAAAATCTCAAATCGAGTGATCCCCGCCGAGCCCGTTGAAGTTGTGATCCCCTGGACTTGCGCCTGAGCATCGGCCGCATTGCTTGTCGCATTGTAGAGATTGTAGATCTTGTTCGCGCTTACGACGAAGTAAGCGCTTCCTTTCAGATAGATACCGTTCACGGTCTGCGACGCCGCAGAACCTCCGCCGACATTGCTTCCAAAATCGTGGATCGTGTTTCCCGTAATGGTAATGGCGCCGGTATTACTCGCGGGACCGTTGGCGTAGATAGCATACGCTGTGGTGGTTGGATACGTGTCTGTCTTTCCGATAATCGTGTTATTCTGAATGAGTATGGAAACCGACTGGGCGGCAACGATTCCTTTGTTCCAGCAGTGGACGGTGTTGCCTGTTACCGTGTTGTTCGTCTGGTTGGTGCCCGTCCCTGTTCCCACCTGAATACCATAGTTCGCCGTAATATCACAGTTCTGTATCAAGCCGTTGTCCGATGCTCCGGTCTGATGCAGGACCAAACCCTGGGCGGGAGAGGTACTCCACGGATTCGCAAGCGTAATGACCGTATTCTTAACGGTAACGTTGTCACCGAAGATCAGCATCCCATAGTATCCGGTGGTTGCGTCGCCCGCGTTGATGGTCAGGCTCCTGTCTGTCCCGCCGCTATTCGATCCGTCGATTGTCACATAATCGACGGAGTTCGTTGCGTCACCAATCGACCATGCCCAATCACCAGCTACCAGGGTTATGTTCAGAGTCACCGAGGAACTACCGGCAACCACAAAGGTCACCGTCTTGTCTGCAGCCGGTTTGTTCGACGTCGGATTGATAACCAGTTTGGCCGATTCATTGTACGTGCCTGCAGCAATGGTGAATGTGACATTACCACTGACTCCATTGGCGGTCAGAGCATCGCACGCTTCTTTAAACGTGTTGTAGTTTCCGCTCTCCGTCGGCAGACTGCCGTCGATGGTGTAGCCGCCACTCAAAGCCTGGCCCCAGGCTTGAGTTATCGGGAACGCAAAGACAAGAAGAGCCACAAAAAAGATCAATCGTTGTTTCATGTGAATACCCTCGCTTTGTTCGTGAGGTGGATGGATATGTTGGGGGCTACGCTGACAGTCTCGTCGGCGTCCCGTATCGCTCTACTCTATTCCCAAAAATGTTCTTTGAAATATCGCAGTGTGTCCAAATGCTGAGTGCCATACCCGTAATACCAATTCCCCCTCGTGAGAGTCGTCGGTCTCTGCGTGGCGACAGTGTCAACCACCGTCGGCTCAATTTGGGTATCCTCATGCCATTCGTTCCAGGATGTCACGACAAGGACTTTCAACGGAACGTTTTGTTGTCTCAACACACTCTTTGTCGATTGCAGGAACTGACCGAACGTCGTTGCGTTGCCGCGTGGAATCACCGGATGGTACAACTCCGGTCGGACTCCCATATCGTTGAACCCAGGGATCACATCGACCCAGAAAGTCATGCCATGCGTGTTTGCGATGGTCATCCATGGTGAATACAATTGGTTTTTGCACTGATTAATGAAATAGACCGGGTCCGAGACCCAGCTCTGACTGACGTGAGGATTGTACGCCGTTACCGCTTCGATGTAGGGGAGTTTCGTTTCAGAAAACTGACCCCAGTACACTTCGTCGCCCACCACGTAAAGTCCGGCATATCCCTTCGCCTGGAGCAACGTGTCGGCACTCTGGAACAACCGAGCCCAGTTCCCTCCCATGGTTCTGGTGAGATAGATGTAGAGGACAGGTTTATTGTCAATCTTGAGATAGTTTGGCACTCCAAAATGTTTCTCCGCCAGGTAGGAGACGTCGGAAAGGAATTGCGTGATGTAAGCATCCGTAACATTGATCGGCGTTCCCTGAGTCGGCTCATAGAGAATGCAATAGCCCATTTGCTGAATAAACTCGTTGTTGTGAAGTTGACCCTCGAGAAGAACGTCGTCGACATCGCTTCCTTGTCCCCACCAGCTTGAAATCCAAAAATCCACCCCGCCTTGAACACTCCATTTCACATGCTTCGAAATGGTTGCCTGATCGATGCAGTCGTAGGTTCCCAGGACTGGCGGCTGAGGCGGTTCGAGGTTGCACCGAAGGTTGTCTCCGCTCCAATGCGATCCCGTACGATACCAGGGATAGTAACATGCGCCGACAAGCAGTCTCTGTTCCACACTCGAGTAGTTCGCCGTGTGCGGGACAGGGACCGAATGATCGTCGTTTGATACATTGTCCTTCTTACATCCACTCACGAACATCAAAGCGAGAGTGAGAATCGGAATCACTCTTCTCACCATTGGCAATCCCCGCGTCCTTCTGTGTCTTTCCTCATTCTTTCCCGACGGAAGGTTGTCCGAGAGATTCCGGAGCTCATCGTTCGGAACTCCCTCATATCGATCTCCCGGACAACCTCAGTTCGGGTTACAAGTTTATTTCACCAGCACGAGTTTCTGCGTCATCACTTTTGCATTCTGCGTCAGCCGGCAGAGGTACATCCCGGTCGACTGCTGTGAAGCATTCCAGCGAACCGTGTAGTGTCCCGCCGCTTGCATCGCACTCACCAGCGAAGCAACTTCCTGCCCCAGAATATTGTAGATCTTCAAGGATACCATTCCACTCGTCGGAACCGAGTACTTGATCGTGGTGGACGGGTTAAAGGGGTTCGGATAGTTCTGTGCAAGGTCGAACGTCACCGGCACGGTTTCGCTTCCTTCGACCGCCGTGATCAGCGGATCGATCGAGCCGATGAACAGCCGGTGGACAAACAAGGCCGTACTGCCTTGGCTGTTGATGCGGAAATCTGATTGGCCGTTTTCCCCGTTGGCAAACTTCGCGTCGTTCAAATAGAACGAGTGAAGTTTCCATTGATTGGTCCCAAGAACGAAGGCATTCCCTTCAGCATTCGACCAAAGGTTTCCCATCCCTTCATAGTTCAGCGCGACCGCGGCCGTACTCGCTGTATCGTAATACTCGGTCGTGAGGAACACTTCGCGGTGGTTGCCGTTGTAAATGATCGAATCGGCCACGGAAAAGTACATGTAGCCCGCACCCACTGCATTCACTTTGCAGGCGTTCCCTCCAACATTGGCACCTTCACGCAGGCCGTCGCTGCCCGGGTACATTTCGCGGATCCCGATGCCTGTCGAGTCCCCGAGGTCCAGCCACAAATCTGCCAGGGCGACACGAACCTGGTTGATGATGAGGTCCGAGTTCTGGGAATGGATTCTGAAGTCCGCCCTTCCGTTCTCACTACTCGCGAAGTTCGCATCCGTAAGCTCAATGATGGCGGTCTTCCACGTGTTCGTGTTTCCGGTCGTAATCCAGGGTGAATCCGTGTACGGAGAGGTCAGTCCGTCGTATTGGACCCTGAACTGGTCGCCCGCAACGGTGTCGAGGTATTCCACCGAGATCAGCAAATGCCTGTGATTACCGTTGACGACGGCATCATTCACGTCGAAGTATGCATAGCCGGCGCCAAGCTGAACGGCTTTCTTTCCCTGTCTCTCGATCGGGGTGGTGAGGCCATCGCCTCCCTTTTCAACCTGCGTCATGAGGTTTTCATAGTTCGTTGTACCAAGGTCCACCATCACGCCGCGATCGACCATGGGAGCAGGAGCCATGGTCAGCGCTCCCCAGAATTCGTCGTCATCATTGTGTCCGCCGAACATCAATCTTCCGCTCGACGCTCCAACGTTGTCGGCGTCGTTGATCATGTACGAGAACAGCGGTGAGAAATTGTCCTTGTCACCCAGTACTCCAGGATTCCATGCGAGGCCATCCTTGAGCAGCGAGAGCGGAATCGATGCCTCGATGATGTATCCGCTGTCCGTTGCAACGACAGTCTTTGTCACGGTGTTCGGGAGCGCCTCTCCGGTGGGAGAAGTGCTGTGCCGCCACCAGCCCAGTTCGCTGTTGCTTGCAGTCAGGAAGAAGAACTGTTCGCCGGCCTGGAAGTTCGGGTCGTCCTTGATTGCAACAGGAACCTGGACACCGCCCGACGTTGTGTAACTATGCGATACGTCGAGGTAAAAGCCGAATCCGTCCTTTTCACTCCAATTCGATCCGGTAACATCTGTCACATTATCCTTCACGACGACTGCGAAATACATCTTCGTGTCGTCCCAGCCCATCCGGAACCAGCCCGTCAAATCATTCTGATCCCACATGCCGGCGTCGGTAGGAGCCGTAACACCGGGCTCTCCCACTTCGACCACAGGAACGTTTGTATTGTTGAGGAGCCACGTACGATAGAACTCGTCCCGTCGTGTCAGATCGGTGTTAAACTGCGGCACGAGCGCATACGGTACCAGCCAGCTCCAGTCGGAGACATTCCCGTCGACGGTCGGAGCCTCGAGATACTTGAATGCGGTTTGGTTTGCGATCGATGCCGTGTTGGGCAACGGTTTTTTCGGCAGAATGCCGACGGTAACGCGATTGATCATGAGACCCGGTTTGTAGAGCTGGAGGCGCATGTCGGACAGACCGTTCTCATTGTTCGCAAATACTGCGTCGGGAATTTCAAAGGTATACGTCCGGAAGCTGTTCCATCCCTTCCCGCCTCTTGTCTGTGTGCTCTTGTACCTGTCCGATGTTCCGTGGTCATACTGAAGTCGGAACGTCTTCAACGGGTCGGCATCATAATATTCGACCGCCACAAACACGTACGGATGGTTTCCGCCGTTGATGTAGGTGTCGTCTATTCCGCAGTAGAGATACTGATTGTCTTTCTCACCGGTAATGCACCATTCGCCATCAACCAGCTCATACTTTGTTTTGCTGTCGCCGCCCTGGTATTCGTTGTGCGTTACGCCGAATACATCGTCGGAATCGTTCACGCCGCCGGCAGCCGGGCCGTCGCCGAAGTTGATGTATTTATCAAACGGGACAACACTGACCGCGTTAATGAACATCGTGCCGGTGCTCGTGAGCTTGAAATCAGCGCTGTTCGTCAGCCCATTGTTGAAATAGGCGTCGTCGATAAGGAAGCTGTAGGATTTCCATTTATTGCTTCCCGTGGTCGTGATCTTGCTTGCATGCTGCTTGCCATGCGTCGCGACGTCGTCGTAGAACAGGTTGATATCAACGGCAAGGGTATCGTAGTACTCGACGTTGAGAATGATAAACGTCCCGGACAGTTGCGAGAAGAAATCGTCGGCAATGGCGAAATACATCGACGTGCCAAGGTTCTTCGCGCAATACTCCGGCGAGAGGATAATCATATCCTGGACGGCACCGTCGCCGGTATTGCCGACCAGATTCATGTAGCGTCCCGTGGTCGTCTTGCCGAGGTCAACGGAAATTCCCTGCGCGGAAACTTCCGTCGCGACAACAGCGAGACACGCGAGCGTCACAAGAAGAGCAACAATGTTACGCTTGGTCATGGTGATTCTCCTTAGTGAATTGATGTGCAGCAACAGCAGGAACAACATATTTTCCCCCAGCCTCGGTCGGTGTAGAAAAAAACATTCTTGTCATAGGACTCCTTCCATGAAATCGGATGTTAAAACTGGATTTTAGCTGAGAATTGTTGAACGTATCCAAGATTCTGAAGCGCGCTGTAGGAATAGTCGACGCCGACTCCCCCCTGCTTCAACCCAACTCCCAACGTCAACCCTTTTTCACTTTCATCCATAAAAAGGGATTGATATCCGCCACGGAGGGTCAGGAGATTCTCGAACGTGTATTCCAGTCCGACATTGACACTTTCGGTGTTGTCGTTCGGATGAAGATAATCTGACGCGATGGTCAGGGTGTGGGATTCCGACTCGACAAGATCGTAGGCAATGCCAAACCGGAACAGAAGCGGAAGCGACCATTCCTTGGTTCGAAGCTCTGTCATGACGGCCGTCGTGTTACCTTCCTTGAGAGGATCCGTGTCTGTTGACACCGTCAGATCCGACCCCCGCATCTGCAGCTTGCTCCCCATGTTGGAAATCGAAATGCCGAGCTTCATCCCGTTCACCGGCAGCGAATACAGGACACCAAAATCCAGCGCGACTGCGCTCGCTTCCATGTGCCAAATCCTTCGCTGGATGTATTTGAACGTGCTGCCAAAAGAAAACCGGTCGGTCAGGTATTTCGCGTAGCTCACTCCCAGTGCAAGATCGGCGGCATCGAAACGGCTTCCGAGACCTTCGGGCTGGTCGACCGTCCGGACGAGCATCTCGGGGGTTGACAGAGACGTAAGCGAAATGCCGAACGACCCCGTGGAGCCGGCCTTAAACACGACGCCGGCATACATGAAGTCCATGTCGGCCACCCAGTTCATGTAGCTGAATGCCACTTCGCCCATGGAAAGCCGCTCCATGCCTGCCGGGTTCCAGTACATCGCCGATGCGTCATTGGCAACTGCCGTGAAGGCTTCCCCCATACCGACAGCCCTGGGACCAACACCAAACTCCAGGAACGGTGCAGCGGTGGTCCCGCGCTTCGACACGGGATTTCCGGCCGGTGCAAACTGCGATGCGATGAGAAGAACGATGAGTGTTGCCAGAACGATGCGTTTCATAATAGACATCCTTATGCTCATGCTCCGCGGATCAGTTAATGATTGCGAACGTGCCCATTTTCTGGCCGATCTCTTCCGCCTCGACCAGGAACACATAAATGCCGAACGCCACTTCAAGACCCTCGTCGGTCGTAAGGTCCCACGATGCCGACCCATCAGCACCGTTGGTGATATGGTCGATCACCTTGATCTGAACGCCGTTCTGCGTGAAGATCCTGACTTTGCACACTGCGGGGAGGTGGATGAAACTGACCTTCCGCTCGCCGCGTCCAGCCATGGCAGTCTCTCTCTCCCAGGAAGCGCTCAGCAAGTACGGATTGGGGACCACAGCGACCTTGTCCAGCACCGAACCCGGTGTAGTTCTCGTGACCACACTTCCGGTGGTTGTGAAGGAGAACTTGTCGTTGGAGGTAAACGGTATGGGGGCACGGAAATTGTAAACATCACCGGGCTTTGGCATCACCGTTTCCGGAAAGACCACGAGGTCGAGGACCCACGGCCAAAGGTACGTGCCGTTGGTCTGCTTCAGTCCGATGTAGAGTCGTTCGTTCTTGTCCCATTTGCCATTTTTCGTGAAGAGTGTTTCCTTCAGATAGCAAGGAAGCACATCTCCCGTAGCAGTGTTGACGATGCGGAAAAACGTATCGAAGGTTGCCGTGGCCTGCTGCGTGGAGAAGGATTTTCCCGACGCCGTGTCGGTGAGCTCAATCCGGAACTCGACGGGATAGTTGAACGGGTTGATGGGGTCACCATAGTCAATCGCAACATCAGAAGTGGTGATACATCCCGGCTTCCATCCCGATTGCTGTTTGATGACGCCAATCGACGGCACAGAATTCGTGAATCGAAGAACCATCCCCGAGAATATGTTGCTGGACCAGGCCGTATCATAATGCTGCCATTCGAAGACCTTCCCCGCCGCCTCCGTGTCTTTCGCCGCCGCCTGGAGAGGCACCGAAACCACATCCAGCACACGGAGACCCGTGGTCGTATCGCGCAGAGTGTAACTCGTCGCAAACGGAATTCCGATACCCGTTTCGACTCCCGTTTTCGTGCCAAAACCCAGCTCGTAGACGTGATTGTCGGGCAATCGGTCCGGGTCGATCACGTCGACGTAGACCGAACCGGTCGCGCCGCCGACCCCGTGCGCCAGCAACGAAGTGTTCACTTTCCCGGCGACGTAGTTCGTAGCGGGCGCATTGGGTGCGACGATGGCCGTGTTCAAGCTCCTGCTGACAAGCTCGCCGTATTCGACCGTCAAGTCGAACGGACTTTCGGAAGGTGTCATCGGCACCAGCCCGCGGTCGTCCATGCCGGTATAGTATCCCTTGTCGTACGACACGACGACGTAGTAGTAGGTCACGCCGTTTTCGACATTCGTGTCTTCAAAATAATGGCGCAGGCCCGTGTCATCCCCCATATTGTAATGAATCCCCGTACTGAACTGCTCACCGAGTTCGGCCCCCAGCGGCATGGGATGCAAACCCTGAACACCGTCATTAAGGTCGAACTGGGCAATCGGAAGCCGGTACACGACACTGCCGTACGCGTCGGTGATTTTCTGGGATTCGGAAAGTTGAGGGTTTGTTCCCCGGTAAATTTTGTACCCTTCAAAATCATACCCGTAGATGGGATCGTACGAACGTTCTGCGATGTCGTCCCAGTAGAGCGTGACTTTCTTGTCCCCCGCGACGGCATGCACCACGGGAGGCGTCGGAGGCTTTGTAAACCGATAATCGTTATCGTAGATACGCTGCGACGTTTCCGCGTTGCGGAGAATCTCGCGCAGATCGTTCCCGAACATCCAACAGACTGAAAATCGCTCGGTGTGCATTCTCTTGAGGTCGAACGGCCCCGAGGCGAAGACCCACATATTATTGGCATTCTGCGCGGGAGTTTCGAAGACGCCGGGCTGGATGTAATTCCAGATTCGCTCGTCGTCGTTCACTTGAACGCTTCCATAGGCTGGCGAGTAGAACGAGGTCAATCCGATCTGATCCGATTCGTCATTGTCTGTCATACCGAAGTTCGGTTCGCCCTGGTCGGGTTTGCCGTTCCCCTCTGTGCCGTTCAGATCGGGTCCGACGTAGTTCGGGTCCAACGGTCCGATACCATCCCTGCCGACATCATCGGTTTCCACGATCCAGTCCCCGTCTTCATCACCGCTCCAATGCCATTTCTGAACCCCGGCAGCATTGATTGGCCCAAAAATCCATGTTCCTGCATCGTTGTCCCGGCTCTCGTCCACCAATCCATCGCCGTCGTTGTCTATACCGTCGCCACCCAAGCCATCCTTATCATTTCCCATTCCGGGACTTTCCAGGTATTTCCATCCAAGATATCCCGGAGGGATCAACTTGTACTTCGTCCACACAGTTGACACATTATCATTGTCCCATGCGTACACGAGATTCCGGCTGCGATCGAAGCCCGAATTGTCGTCCGAGGCACCCAACCCGCCAGGATGAGTGTCTGCAAAGGCACCAAAGTAGATGCGTTTGTCGTAGTCGTAGTCGGAAACGTTCGAAACCTGGAAGTGAATGAAAATCTGATCTTCTGCGAGAGGATGAGACCACTGAAAGAGTCTTGCTTCGACCTGGAGCCCGAGCCCGCGCCGGGTGGTATCGTTCACGAACGGATAGTACGCGAACTCGGAATTGTAATTGTCGTCCATGACGTACATGGCTTCCTGGTCCGCTGAGAACTGATCTTTCCCAAAATAGCCGAACCAATGGCCGTCCCACGATTGGTCTTTGCCCGGCCAGGTTGCCGGCCAAGTAGTGCGGTCGATGCTTGTTGCCACCTTCGAGGCGGTGTCGACTTTTCCCGTCGTAGGGTCCTGCAGTCTTCGATGTTCGTTGGCATATCCCGGAAGTGGATTCCACCAGTATTCTTTTGAGTCGGGGGCTTTGTCGGAAAACTCGCCGTACGATTCGCTGATGATGTGGAGTTCCTGGCCGCCCGACCCGAACACTTTTGCACCGACGAGGATCGTCATTTCGTGTACGTGCCCATGCCCGCTACCCGCAGGCCAGACGCCCGACATCGGATCGCTCACGCGCCCGAAGGTTCCCCAATTCCCCATGATCGACTCAACCTTGTTTCGGTTCATGACAAGGCTTTTTCGATACGCCTTCGCTCCTCGGTTGGGGTCGATATACACGACGTCGTTGCCTTGTGCCTCCACGCGACCGGATAGGAAGATCGTGAGCACGAATCCTCCCGCAACGGAAGCCCACAATGATCGTTTCATAATGTCATCCAATGCTTGATCGTTCTTTGGTTGTCCACATCAAATACTGACACGTAATCCCATTTTCACGAGTCGCGGCCGGGGCTGAGTGTTCGGATTGAAGCGATAGTCGTAGAGCGAATTGAATTGGGCGCGTGATTCGTGCGTCCGGAGATCCTGCTCCGTCAGTTCGGGGACGTAATCGATGCGTTGTCCGTCGAAGACGTTCTCGACTGAGAGGAACACCATAGTGCCGGGACCGAGGAATGGGAGATTCTTGTAAACGCGGAAATCCATTGTATACTCGGACCTGCGTCTTCCCTGATTCATGAGCTGGACGTTCCGCGTGCGTTCAAATGTCGTGGTGGGTGTAAACGGGATGCCCGAGGCGAACCGGCTGATGACGCTCAAGCCCCACGATTCGTTGTCCAGGTACAGGACACCGTTGAGACTATGCCGCACGTCCCAGTTCAACGGGACAAGTGATTTCGTGGACTCGTCGCGATTCCGGGCGTCGTAGTAGGCCTGATACGGGTCAGAGCCGTTTCCTTCGGCCACCTGGTAGGTGTAGTCCAGATTTGCTGTGAGCATGCCCGTCCTCAGGACATCCAGCGCAAGCGTGACGCCCCATACGTTTCCGTAGTCGACGTTCGTGTATTGCCCGTACTCATCCTGTTCAAACGTCCGATAGAGTTTTGATCCCGCCAGGTGTCTGAAATCCTTGAAGTAACAGGTTGCATCGAGGACAAGATTCGACGAGACAAGCTGCTGGAGCCCCACTTCATAAATGACGGTCCGTTGTGCCTCGAGGTCTGCATTTCCGAGAAACGTCGTGAACCTTCCCGAGACTTCGAACTCGGGGTTTTCATACAGCCGCTGGAACTCTGGAATCTGGAAGAAGTGCCCGTACGACGCATGAATGTTCCCGCTCTCGGAGATCGGGAACGCCAGCCCCAATCTCGGGCTGATCTGAGTTTTCTTGGATGCCTGAACAAAGGCCTGCGAAGGATCGACGCTCCGTTTGTTTTGCGGATCGTCCATATTTGCCGGCAGCATGCTCTTCGGGTCGAAATAATCGAATCGCACTCCCGCGTTGACAATCAGATCTTCGACTTCAATCTTGTCCTGCACATAGGCCGCAAATTCGGTGGGCCGCTTGTCATACAAATTGTGCACCGCCGACGTCAGGTTGTCGATCTGAAGTTGCCAATTCGTACCCGCATCTTTTCGTACGTCGAACATCTCCTCGCGGAGTTCATACGAACGCAATTCCGCTCCCAACTTGACGAGGTTGTTCCGGTCAAACTGATTGGTAAGCTCATATTTCACTGCCAGTGTGGTGCTTTTCCGGTCCAGGAATCGCGGGTTCACACCTCCTACCGCAAAAACATCCGTCAACGAGGTCTGCGTGTAATGGAGACCCTGGTTGTAGATCGGGTCGAATGGATTGTCGCGCACATGACTCTGAAGGCGGTACACAAAGTAGGAGACTTTCAGCTCCTGGAACGCAGACGAGCTGAGCGTGTGCGTGAACGTCAGGAGATTGTTCAATCCTTGCGTGTACACCGTTGGAACGTACTCGGGACTCAACTTATGTGCGTGATCGTAGCCTTTCGCCTGTCCATTGTCGGAAATAATGTTGTAGCTGATGTACAGGGACCCCAACGGCCGGTATGACAACTTTGCCTGGAGTGAACGCTCAAGAGACGGATTCATCGGCACCACCGCGTCGTCGCCCGTGTGCTGCACTGTCCATTGCGATGGATCCGTGCTCGAGTAGTCGGCGGTGTCCACCGGCAGATAGTGCCGGATTCCGTATAACCAGTTTTGCTCATTCCGATACCGGCCTGAAACGAAAAAGCGAAGGTCATCGCTGAGAAAAGATGCCGGACCGCTGATGGTCCCTTCCACATACTGTTGGGTCGTCGGCCGGAATCCCCCGAGGTTCGGGAAGACTTCGTTTCTTGCGGTTACAAAGTCGCCGCCATAGGCCGTGACCGACATATTCGTCCGCTCTCCGCCATCCTTTGTGACGATGTTGACGATGCTGGACATGGCCTGGCCGTATTCGGCGTTAAATGTGCCGCTGATGACCTGCAGTTCCTGAATGTTATTGTTCTGCACGTTCACCGCGTTGTCGCCGCCGCCGAACGGATTCGAGGTCGACATACCGTCGACATAGTATTGCGTCTCCGAAGACCGGCCGCCGCGCATGTGGAGATTTCCGCCCGCATCCTTTGTCATTCCTGCCTGGAGCTGAAGGATATCGTTCACATTTTCAACCGGCAGGTTCTTGATATCCTCGGCACTGACCTTTTCCATCGTCGACGTAAGATCCTTGACAATCGTTTCCCGTTGAGCCACAATCTCCACCGCTTCGAGGTCAACCGTCGTCGCCGCAAGGCTGAAGTCCTCCGTCGTCGTGCGGTCGGAGCTGACGGAGATCTGTTTCTTGATGACGGTGCGGTAGCCGATGCACGACACGCGGACGTCGTACGTCCCCGGCGGTACGTTGAGAATACAGAAGTAGCCGTTCACATCGGACGACGCACCCAGAACAGTGTTGAGCAGCATGACATTCGCCCCGACGACAGGTTCTTTGGTGCTTGCATCGATCAGCGTGCCGGACACCTTGCCCGTCGTTCCCGCAACAAGGTGCGAGATCAACAGGAACTGAAAAACTGCAAGCAGGACGCGTTGTCTAGTCATGGCTCAGTACCTCGGTCGAAAACGTTCTACATGATTTCTGGGACTGCATGCGTAACGGATGGTTCGGGCCACGTCGCGCAGGGCGAACCGTTGAGGAGTGCACGCGAAAGGGAAACGTGATTGTGTATATACATTTTATTTTACATGACGCATGTATATATACAGTTCAGAAAAAGAAAATGCAAGCATTTTCGTAACCTGATGCGCACCAGGAAGAAAATTAATCTTGTTTTTGAGATTGTTGTTCACACTGTCGCCGCCTCGGCACAGAGGGCAGCCGATGCGTGACAACATATGTGCCATGCGATTGTTAAGTTCCGGAATCGGAACGTTGCAATCGCTTCAGGCAGTGCGGATTCTTATTGATGAATTGGAGGAAAAAACAACAAGCGTGCAGACGTGAGGCTGGATGTTCCTGATTCGCAAATTCGGAACGTCAGAGCGAATCGCTGGATTTCTTCCTTGTGACAACGAATATTCTCAAGAACGCAAAGATGGTCTGGGATGGAGCACCGAGGGTCAGTCCTCATCCGCTTTCCGTCAGCCCGGTCCAGCCCCTACCCCTTCTCGCCCCCCAGCATGATTCCGCTGATGTAGTATTTCTGGAGAGCTACAAAGATGACAAGAACTGGCAGCACCGTCAGCACAGAACCCGCCATCATAAGCTCCGTATCCTGGACGTGTTCTCCTGTCAGAATGGCCAGGGCCACAGGCAGGGTGTACATCCGGTCGTCCGTGAGGACAATCAGAGGCCAGAAGAAGTCGTTCCAGGCCCCCATGAAGGTGAACAGGGCCAGTGTCACGAGGATCGGTTTGCTCAACGGAAGGATCAGCGACCAGTAAATCTTGAATTCGCTGGCGCCATCCATTCGTGCGGCCTCGATCAGACTGTCAGGAATCGACAACGCAAACTGTCTCATGAGAAACACCCCGTAGATCGTCGCCATTCCTGCAACGATGACGCCGAAGTAGGTGTTGATCAGGCCAACCTTGTTGAGCATCAGGAACAGAGGAAGCGTTGTCACTTGCGCCGGGATCACCATCTCGGCAACAAGCAGCCGGAACAAGCGGTCCTTGCCCGCGAACCGGTACTTTGCAAAGGCATACCCGGCCATGGAGTTGAACAGAAGCGAGATCGCCGTGATCGAGACACTCAGGATGACGCTGTTCAGAAGATACCGGGCAACGTCAAGCCGGGTAAATAATGTCACGTAGTGCTCGAACGAAATGCGCGTTGGGATCAACGACGGCGGATACATGCTCGCCTCGCCGGCCGGCATCAGGGAAGCGGAAACCATCCAGAGGCCCGGCGTGAGCGTCAGGACGGCTATCATGACCATCGTGCCATGCAGCAGGAAAGATCGGGTCCGTCCCATCAGAATGCGCTCACTTTCTGAAGACGTGCCTGGAGGAGTGAGCCAATGAGAATGATTCCGAACAGCACGAAGGCGATGGCCGCCGAGTAGCCCATATTCCACCAGCGAAATCCTTGCTGATACATGAGCAAGACCACACTCAGCGTGCTGTTCAGCGGACCTCCTTGCGTCATCACGTAGGGTTCGGCAAAGAGCTGAAAGTTGTTGATCATCGTGATAATGCCGACAAATAACGCTGTGGGAATCAGCATCGGAATCGTGATGCTTTTGAACTGCTGCCATCCTGTCGCTCCGTCAATCCGGGAAGCTTCGTAGAGTTCAGGAGGAATATTCTGCAGTCCGGCAATAAAGATGATCATGTTGTAGCCGAACCCCTTCCAAACAGACAACAGGATGATCGCGGGCATCGCCCAAGCAGGATCGCCGAGCCAATCGATGGCGTTGATCCCAACAAAGCTGAGTGCGTAATTCAACAATCCAAACCGGGGATGGTACATAAACCGCCACACCACCGCCACCGCAACAAGAGTGGTAACGACGGGGGCGAAGTACACGGTGCGGAAGAACCCTTTGAATCTCGCGAGTTTCGAGTTCAGGAGAAGCGCCATTCCGAGCGAAATGCCGACCGACAACGGCCCGCCGACGACCACATAGTAGAACGTATTCAGCATCGCCTTCCAGAACAACGGATCATCCAGCAACTGTACGTAGTTGCGAACCCCTACAAAGCGGGCATTGGCGATATCACCGAGGGAATAAATGTCAAAATCGGTAAAACTCATCGCCAGCGCGGCGATCGCCGGAATGAAGAAGAACACGAAGATCGGCAGGAGCGCCGGAGCAAGAAACAGGTATGCGGCACGACGAAGGCTTTTGTTTTCCATCCGGGTCAGAGCTTCTCGATGTGTCTCATGAATAGCATAGCCCCTCTACTTTCGGTCCATCATCCATCGCCGCTTCTCAAGAATCACGTTAACATCGCGGTCAAGAGACGCAAGTGCATCCTCTACGGAGACCGTTCCGGTCGATGCGACCTCGGCATATTGCTGGACTTTCATCGCCAGCTGCTCCCATTCAGGGATCTTCGGCGTCGGGACCACATGCTCCAACTGTTCGTAGAAGGCCTTCACATATTTGTTGGTGGACAGAGCGGAATCACTCCACGCCTGCCGAACCGCCGGAAGGTCACCCGTGATCTCATAGAACCCAAGCTGCGATTCAGGCCGGGACATGTACTCGATGAACTTCCACGCAGCAGCCTTTGTCTCCGAGTTCTTGAACATGACCAGGCTCGATCCTCCTGCGAGAGACACTCCCGGACCGGGAGGCCCCGGAGCAGGCATCGGCGCGGTCATCCATTCATTCTGCAGCTCAACCGGAAAGCGGCGTCGAAACTCGCCGAGATTCCATGGCCCCGTGATATACATCGCAAAGAAGCCTTCTGCCATTCCCTGATAGATATTTGTCACGCGCGTTATTCCGACCGGCGCGACCTTCTTGCGGTAAAATGACATGAGGTACCGAAACGATTCATGAAACTGCTGTCCGCTGAAGTCGCCAAACCGGTTTTCATCCTTGAGCAAAGCAGAGCCGGCCTGCAACCCTGCAATGACAAACGGCGCCCATTCGTTCGTGGGGAGAAAGATTGCATAGTGTTCGTTCTTTTGAGAGTGTTGAACTATTTTCTCCGACACGTCAAGCCACTCATCCCAGGTTCGGGGAGGATGAGAATATCCCGCCTGAGCAAGGATGTCTTTGCGATAGAAGAGCAGGCGTGTATCAACATACCATGGAATGCCGTACAGGGAACTATCCATGACATTCGTTTCCCAAATGCCCGGGAAATAGTTTTCCTTCTTCACGACCAAGGATCCGTTCATCCACTGAGTGAGAGGTTCGAGCGCACCAAGCGTGGAGAATTCAGGAATCCAGGTGTTCCCAAGTTGACAGACGTCCGGAAGGGAATTCCCCGCGAACGCGGTTAGGAGCTTTTCGTGTGCCGCAGTCCACGGAATTTGCTGCACCTTGATGTGGATACCCGGATTCAGCTCTTCGAATCGGGGAACAAGTTTTTGCACATGTTCACCTTCGGCACCCATGGCCCAGAACACCACTTCCACGCGGCCTCCAGGCTTCGGAGAGCATCCCTCCAACAAAACGCTGGAGAGAAGCAGGAAACAGCAACCGAGGAGCTTTGTTTGTCGAATCATCATTTGAAATTTGGAAACCAGGGAGCTCTTATCGAATCACCTCAAATTCTTGTTCCAGGACTTCTTCAGAATTCCCACCCACAAAAATTCTAAACTTGCCGGGTTCCACCACGGACTTCATTTGATCGTCAAGAAACGACAGATCTTCCATGGGGAGGACGAATCTGACAGAGGCTTGTTCTGCGGGTTTGAGCATGATCCGGCGAAGACCTTTCAATTCCTTGACCGGTCGTGTCACCGACGCGCTCAAATCGCGGACATAAAGCTGGACAACCTCTTCCCCCCTTATCGTTCCATTGTTCTGGACCTGGACCGTGACTCGCAAAGAATCCGAAGGACCAATTTTGTTCGAACTCAGGGCCAGGTTCCTGTATGTAAACTTCGAATAGCCAATGCCGTACCCAAAGGGATACTGGGGAGTAACGGGACCATCGATATATTTTGAAGTATAGTGACTCTCCGATGCAGGCCTCCCTGTATTCTTGTGATTGTAATAGAGGGGGATTTGGCCCACGCTTCGCGGAATAGTCACAGGGAGTTTCCCACTCGGATTAACATCGCCAAACAGCACGTCCGCCACGGCGTTTCCCGCCTCAATCCCAAGATACCAGCTTTCGAGTACAGCCGGAATCTGCTCATAAACCCAGGGAATTGTCAGCGGACGACCGTTCATGAGGACAACGACCACTGGCTTACCCGTTTTCTGCATCTCTCTCACCAAATCCTCCTGAACGCCAGGAAGTCCAAGGTTAGACCTGCTTGCTGCCTCGCCGCTCATCCACGCTGCCTCCCCCATCACGAGAACGACTGCATCCGCTTTCGAGGCAGCGCGCCGGGCTTCGTCAAACCCACCCTTCCAAGAGGAATCGATCTCACACCCCTTCGCGTAGAGAATTTTGCCGGCTGAAGACAATTTCTTCTTGATTCCGTCGAGCACAGTAACCGCATCTTCCGATTTACCCTTCGCAGCCCAGGCTCCCAGGAGTTCCTCCCTGTTGTTCGCCAAGGGACCGATGAGGGCTATGGTTCCTATGTTCTTCGTGAGAGGAAGAGTATTGCCCTCGTTCTTCAGCAGAACAATTGCCTGTCGGGCCTCGGTTAGTGCGAGAGATCGGTGCTCCGGTGTAAGCAACATGGTCTGCTCAAGGGTTGAATCACAGTTCTTGTAGGGATTGGCGAACAATCCAAGTTGAAATTTCATTCTGAGGACGCGCCGCACTGCCCGGTCAACATCGTCCATCGCAAGCCGTCCCTCGCGAACTTCGGCAGGGAGATCCTCTTTGTAGATCAGCCCCTGCATGTCCATGTCGACTCCGGCTTTGATGGCACGAACACCTGCCTCAGCTCGGGTTGCCGCAATTCCATGCGTCACGAGCTCCTCTATGGCACCCCAATCACTAACGACAAACCCGCCGAATCCCCATTCCCCCCGCAGAATCTTCGTAAGCAGCAGTGGATTCGCGGTGCTCGGAATACCCCCGATCTCGTTGAACGAACTCATAAGAGTTCCTGCGCCCGCCTTCACGGCGGCGCGGAATGGCGGAAGGTAGATTTCGCGCAGCGTACGTTCTGAAATATCCGCCGTATTGTAGTCCTTGCCCGCTTCCGCTCCACCGTATGCTGCATAGTGCTTTGCACATGCGAGCAGAGAGCCTGGGGACTCGAGAGTCGCTCCCTGAAACCCGCGCACGCGGGCCGCAGCCATCAGCGAGCCGAGGTACGGGTCTTCCCCGGACCCTTCCACGATTCTTCCCCACCGTGGATCTCGTGCGATATCGACCATGGGCGCGAACGTCCATTGAACTCCTGCGGCTGTCGCTTCAATTGCTGCGACACGGGCAGCCTTCTCCACGAGCTCGGGATTCCACGTGCTTGCCTCCGCAAGCGGAACCGGAAAAATCGTCCGATACCCGTGAATAACATCCAGCCCAAATATCAGAGGGATCTTCAACCGGGTTTCCTGAACGGCAATCCGCTGAACTTCCCTGGTGGCCGCGGTCGAGACCACGTTGAGAAATGATCCAACGGCGCCTTTCCTGACCAGCTCGCGTTGCTCAGGACGGATTCCCCGTTCCCCTTCCCCGGAAAGCTGATTCAATTGTCCCAACTTTTCGTCCAGCGTCATTTGCGAAAGCAGAATGTCGATGTTCCGCTCTACCCGCATCTTTTCAAGAAAGTCCGTCTGCGCATTTGCCGGCATCGCGCTGGTGATCAGCAGGCTGCTCATCAAGCACAGACTCAAGGTCATCCTTTTGAACGTCTGGGTTCGATTCATGATTCTTCCCTTCCTGTTGAGAGATTGCCTTATCACGCACGAATGAATATCGTTACGGCTTGACTGCCACATTCCTGACTTCATTGCCGACGGTTTTGTTCGCACCATAGAGAATCATATTCACCAAATGGCGCTGAACAACGGGGTCCGCTCTTCGGTCATACAGTTCGTGAGAAGACGATTGAGCAACAAGCCGGCCACGCATCTGAATCCGCGAAAGGAGCACCCTTCCGCTCCCGTACGCATGCTCAACGACTGCGGGGATGGACAAGCCGAGCCCGCACTCCGCATGCACAGTCGGATTTGTTCCAAGGGCGACGTTGTGTTCAGACACTGCCTCCCCCCCGTAAGCACCATTGAACATTTTCAAATGCTCCTTTGCTATTCCGTGCCATAGGGGATGGGATCGATCGACTGCGAATACGTAAGAATCGTATCCCCCTTTATCGACATCATCTCTACGCTCGACAACAAGGTTGAGACCTTCAAGCACCGCTCCATTCAAACTGCTTTCAACGTTATGTTCTGGCTCGACCAACACAAGGCATCCTCCCTGACTTACCCATTCGGAGACATCGCGAACCTTGCTTGTGAATTCCCGATTACGCCATGATTTTCCCGCGACAACAAGGACGCCAGGAGCATGAAGTGTGGCGCTGTCGAAAGGCAGAGGAGGAATCGTGTGAGATTGGAGAAATTTCTGAATTTCATTCGATTCATCCAATACCGAGATTTGCCGGTATGGGAGGGATGAATAATCGACGCGACGAAACACGTGTGCTATTTTCTTACTGACCGCCGTTTGTGATTCACCGTTCGGAGATATTTCTGCGACTACAAAATAGGTGCCCGCCTCCTTCGGAAAGTCGATTTCGACATCACGAATCCCAGATTCGCACGCCGGCACTGCCAATTCGAATGTACGCGAATGAATCCAGTTTCCCGACCCTCCAACGATGCCGTAACGGACCCTGCATTCCTTCTGTTTTTGCGTATCGTTGAAGGCAAAGATCCTGACAACACGCCGCTCACCCGCGAAAAAGTGTCTATCCCACAATTCGATACTCACTCCGCAGGGCTCAAACGCATTCTTCAACGCGGAGAGAATCGGTTTTGAATTAAGATCCCCAATATATCCAAGGAACCAGTGCGATGTCGGCCCATCGGCGTTGCTCAGATAGACAAACGGCTGAATAGCATCCACACGCATCCGGCGAAACAACTCCACGAGCTCCTGTGCCAGGAACGCCTGATGTCTGAACAGCTCTTCTTTTGTATAGGATCGGCCGAGCCATCGTTCCACGACGCCGTTCATGAGACTGGTCGGCGCACCCTCGCCGTCGAGCCACCACCAAACAAACTCGTTGAGCATAGTCGGTTTCGATGATGTTGCGACTTCCTCCAACGCACGGGTAAAACCGAATTTCCTGTTGTTCAGAACAGGTCCCAACGAGTAGATGTACGGATGTTCTTCGAGAACATCCACCGATTCCCACGGTCGAGTCGGGTCGAGCTTCTTCATTTCAGGGACAATTTCGCTCTGCACTTCTTCATCCGACGACTCGTTCAATGGGTCCCAGATCACGATGCTCGGATGATTCCAGTTGTCCTGAAGCCATTCCGTGAATTCTCTCCTGATCTGCTCCTTCGACCCCGTTCTTCCCCAGAATTGCCATTCGTCTTGTATCAACATGCCCTCTTCATCAGCAATGTCGTACCACAACTTAGGCATATGCCCCAAGTGATTACGAAAAAAATTGAAATTATGGGATTTGGGCACGTCGATCAACGCCCTTTTGACCCAACTTCTGTCCCAGGGAAGCATACCGCGCTCTTTGTCCGAGAAGAAACGATGGAGGGCAATATTTCCCCCTCGTAACAGTATCTTTCCTCTGTTGAGAAAAAAGCCTTTCCCACGGATCTTGAATTCGCGCATCCCAAAGACAGTACGAACGGAGTCACAAGTTTGGGCGCCAGAGCGAACAGTCGTTTCGGCCTCGTATAAAAATGGACTATCCGGGCTCCAGAGATGAGCATTCGTAACGGGATGAGTCACGGTGACTTGTGCGGTTCGGCCTGCTGAGACCTGTACCGTCACCGTCATGTCGTCAGCAGCCAACTTCTGCGCAGCCTTCTCCAGAACGCGCGAACCCACCTCGACGTTGATCGCCTCTGCGGCAATATTCTCCAGGGTGACTCGTATGGCTGCGGTTGAGTGTTCAATATCCGGCAACACTTGAACGGATCTAATGGCAGGATTGTGAGTAGCGACGATCGCAACATCCCCCCACATTCCCGGAATGAAAATCTCCTTCTCCTGATCTTTCCCGACGGCGCTCTCCGGGGAAAGAGTATTCCTGGCACCAACTCTCACAATGAGTTCGTTCTCTTTATCCCACTTCAGTGCGAAATCAATCGGATATTCTTGCGAAGTGTAGCAGCTTAGGCTCGCTCCAATCTGTATTCCATTAAGCCAGACAGATGTACCATATTGCGCCTGGTCGATCCGTAGGAATAGCGTGAGCGATCTGGCCGCGCTGTTGATTATGAAGACTTTTCGGTAGAAGTGATATTCGGCATCCGCCCACCGGTAGGGCGGCGTTGCCATGTCGACGAATGAGGGGACTTGGACTGTGTGGTGAAACGCTGGGGGAATTGTCCCCTTCGCTCCTGCCTGGAGTTCCCAGATGCCACTGAGCGAAAGAACGTTGCGCGACTTGGCGGGATCGAGAACAAATTTCTGAACTGAGGGCTTGACGATCATTGCTCCGATTTTCTTTGCAGGGAGTCCAGCCATCCTCCGGAGAAACCCGCACGCTGCAATCCGCGGACAATATACGGGTTCTTTTTCATGACATCCCAGACGAACCCATTTCGAAAGTTCTCAATCATGATCACAATCGGACCCTGATCGATGCCGAGATAGTCGACATCAAACCAGCCGTCGGGTGTTTTTGTTGTCACAAATGTCGGGTTGAACGCATCGACAAATCCGTACTCCTTCCAAAGCTTGCTGCCGAACCGGTCGCGCATCGTCTTCAACGCCGGAATGCAGATTTCCGGAGCAAAGGGAATTGATCCACCCGGGGCTGTGGGTGAGAGGGTCCCGTCATCGTTTACCCAATCAAAAGAGACTCCATGGGCGGCATAACCACCGAAGGTTCGTTTGAATCCATCAACGACGAAACTTGTATCCCCCGGGCCGTCGCAAGCAGTGAAACCCCACACGCTTGATGAGTAGCCGCGCCATTTCCCCGGATTGGCTTTTGCATACAGAGGCTGCGTGAGTGCCGCACGTCGGGAGTTTTCATAGTAGTCGATTCCCTTTGATCGCATGTATTCGTCCTGAATACCGCGGAAATCGATCCAGCAATGCGAGTACTGATGGCCGAACAACGGTCCAAAACTGATGAACTCCTGTCCGTAGTAAGTGGCCCACTTGTAGTTTTCTGTCCATGCCTTCCAGGCGTCCGGTTCCACAGGATAGGTCGGTGAGCCCAATGCGAGAATGTAAAGGATCATACCCTCGTCATAGCCGCGCCAGTCGGCCTGGATGAATCCCTTCTCGGGCCGCCATCCCATGGAGACGAGCGGGGCGCGTTTTTGTACCCATCGCCAGTCCATTCTCCGATACAAAGAGTCGGCGTATGCGCGAATCTGCTGTTCGTCATCCGACGAACCGTTGAAATACGATTGACAAAAGAGAACCCCGGCCAGGAGTAGAGCAGAATCGATCGTCGAGAGCTCAACATCTGCAAATCGAAGTCCGGAATCAAGATGAAGAAAATGGTAGAAGAATCCATTGTACCCAGCGGATCTTACCGGATGATTGTTTTGAGGAAGACCCCAGAAAAAACGCACCGTGGTGAGCACCCGCCTTGAGGCATCGGCACGAGCCACGTATCCACGCTCGACGCCAATCGGGTACGCGGACAATGCAAAGCCGGCTCCCGCCACGCTGGAAAACGTGCGGGTCGGATACCGATCGGGCGCCAGACCCGTCGCAGAATCCGTCGTCTTCCAGAAAAACGAGAACGTCCGTTGTTGGAGTGTGTCGAGGAAAGGATCCCAATGGCCCAGGGATGGCCGTTGAGTCGCCTGCTGACAACCGACTGTTGAGACATAAAACAGAAAGATCATGATAAAGGTTTTCATGGACGCTCTCTGAGAACAAAAACGGCAGGAATCTCGGCTTTCCTCATCGGCTCATTTGACCAGCATCATGGGTTTCGCTTCGGCGAATCGGCCTGCCTGGATTCGATAGAAGTAGACACCACTTGAGACAGCAACCACACTGCGCGTATCGAACAATTTCGTATGCACACCGGGCTCCATAATTTCGTCGACAAGCGTTGTGACCTCACGGCCCAGCATGTCGAAAACCTTGAGCGAGACGTATGTCCGTTCGGGAAACTGGAATACGATGTTTGTTGTGGGATTGAACGGATTGGGGAAGTTCTGTTTGAGTTCAAAATCCAACGGGCGGGAGCTTGTTTCCGAAACGTTTGTCGTGGAAAGGAATCCTGCTCGCGACAGACCCTGCTGGATGATGGCGCTTTTCATGAAGATCTTCCAGACGGATTGAGTACGGTAGTTCTCCGCCATAATAATGAGCGGACCCTGATCAATCCCAATCTCGTCCGGCGCCCACCAGTTCGCGGTCAAGTTAAACGCGTCCCGAAACCCGTACGGGGTCCACAGGCTTGTGCGGTATGTGTCGTACAAATACTTGAGTGTCGGCAGGGAAATCTCCGGGGTGAATGGCATCGACCCTCCAGCCGCGGTGGGTGCAATCGTCCCATCGTCGTTCCGCGCTGGCGGTCCGCCTCGTTCAATGTATCCCTTGAATTGCCCTGTGTTTGGGCCATCGCACGCCGTCAGTCCCCAAACATTTGCGCTGTATCCCGTCCAACCTCCGAGATTCTGTTTGCAGTACTCCCACTGCGCAAGCGTTGCGCGACGGCTATTCTCCGCGTAATCCAGTCCTTTTCCTTTTGTGTAGACATCCTGCAGGTTGCGAAAATCGACCCAACAATGGGAGTATTGGTGAATAAAGAGAGCGGGATACCAGATATAGTTGTATCCGTTGTATGTCTGCCAGCTGTAGCCG
>JBARRO010000270.1:0-12264 GCA_049644265.1 Bacteroidota bacterium | reverse complement strand
GCAGAGGAGGCGTTCAAGATTTCGGGTGATCCGACGATGTTTCCCGGGCAGCTGAAGTATGTTCAGCCGTGGCAGCCGAAGCGGCTCGTCTGGAACGGCTTCCGGTTTCAACAAGCCGATCGACCTGCAAGGCCCGAGCATTCTGTGAGCCTTGACCTTGGGGGTTACAGCGCGTTGTTGGGAAAATCCTACTCTGAAATTGCCGGCGAGTCCCGGAGTATGCACAAGAGTCAGGGATTTGGTGCAGGGCAGAACCGCGGGGAGTTTGTCAACTACTTTCAGCATGTTACTGGGGACACCGCGCAAGATGACCTGTTTGACGGTGTCAACACGACTTGGTCGCGCATTCCGGGAGCGGACACTGTGGGCAGACTTCTCGACGAGGTCTACCGGTTGTTCGATGATGAGAACCCTTCGGGGTCGATCCCGACGCTACTGAAGGTGTACAAAGAATTGTCAAAGCTCTCCGGGGATCCTTGGATCGACGTGAAGAAAGCGGAGCTGCTTGAGGTCGTCAAATCGTGCGCGGGGATCTGGGTCGATGCGTTGGCCTCGGAGCCCTCGGCAATTCCCGGCGGGGAAGTGAAGGTTGCCATCACAGCCATCAATCGTTCGGAGTACCCGTTCTCGCTAGAACGAATTCGCCTCCCGGCAGGGTCAACCGATACGGTGTTCCATTCGGGTCTTGCCCGTAATGTGCTCGTGAGGTGGAATTGCGCGATCAGAATTCCCCCTGACATTGAGTACACTCAACCATTCTGGCTCCGCGAGAAGCCGGAACCGGGTTCGTATCAGATTAAAGACCAGCGTCTGGTCGGCCAACCGGAGAACTCACCTCCGCTGATCGTAACGCTGACGCTTGCAACTCCCGAAGGCCAAATCCAAATTGACGCTCCCGTGCGCTACAGATTCGTCGATCCAGTCGAAGGCGAAATCTACAGACCGTTTGATATTATTCCTCCGGTGACTGTCCGCTTGTCCGAACATGTGTATGTCTTTCCCGACACGCGGGAAAAAAGTATCGAAGTCAGCGTCAAGAGCGGAACGAACGGCATTCGCGGCTCACTGCATCTGAATGTGCCCCCCGGATGGACGGCGAATCCTGATGCGAGGGACTTTGACCTCAAGGAAAAGAATGAAGAACAGGCGGTGACATTCCTGCTCAGACCGGCAAACGGTGCAACAAGCGGGCGGCTTGGTGTTGAAGCCCAGATTCAGGGAAAAGTGTACAATCGGGAGATGGTCGTCATTTCGTACAAGCATATTCCGCTGCAGACGGTCTTTCCGGTGGAAGAAGGCAAACTCCTGCGTATTGACGTTGCAAAGGCCGGCCAGAATATCGGATACATTATGGGTGCGGGGGATGAGATTCCGGCAGCATTGCGTCAGGTGGGATATAGTGTCACGCTCATCTCCGATGAGGAACTTGCGGAGGGAAACCTTGCGAAATACGATGCGATTGTTGCAGGCGTGCGTGCCTACAACACGCGTCCAAAGTTGAGGGCTGCACAGAAACGGCTGATGGATTATGTTCAGAAGGGGGGATCCTATATCGTTCAGTATACCACGCTCCAACGCGGAGAGTCCGAGAATCTCGGGCCGTATCCGTTCAATGTCTCGCACGACCGGGTCACCGTTGAAGATGCGCCCGTCAGGTTTGTCGATCCAAAGAATCCGCTGCTGAACGTTCCGAACAAGATTGGGGAGGATGATTTTACGGGATGGGTTCAGGAGCGGGGACTTTATTTTGCGGACAAGTGGGACTCGCGATATTCCACCGTGCTTTCGTCCAACGACCCGGGCGAGACGCCAAAAGACGGAGGACTGCTGATGGCGAAATATGGAAAAGGGCACTACTTTTATTCCGCCTATGCGTTTTTCCGGCAGCTCCCCGCCGGAGTTCCAGGAGCCTATCGCCTCCTTTCGAACATGGTCTCTATGGGAAGAGCCGGAATAGCACGGAAAGCGAAGAAAGACTAGGGAAAGTTTTGGGTTTCGAGTTTGAAGTTTCTGGTTGTTTGGAGAGAGGGGGACATGAGCACGTTCAGAAGGTTCGAAGAGATTGAAGCATGGCAGAAGGCACGTGACATTACGCGAAGTATTTACTCAATTTCAAGCCAAGGATCATTTTCCAAGGACTATGCGCTGCGGGATCAGATCAGGCGAGCGAGTATTTCGATCGTGTCCAACATAGCAGAGGGCTTTGAACGTGGCGGGACAAAGGAGTTTGTCCAATTTCTATCCGTTGCAAAGGGTTCAATCGGCGAGGTAAGGAGTCAGTTATACATTGCTTTGGATCAAGGATATATCGACAGAAAAATGTTCGATGAGATTTCGAATCTGGCACTCGAAACTGGGCGAGTTATTGCGGGATTGATGAGATACCTTCGCCAAACGGCCATCAAGGGAAACAAGTACAGGACACCTGAAACCCGAAACTAGAAACTCGAAACTCAAAACGTGAAGCCCGAAACTGATCTTCCGCCATTTTTCCGCTCCTGGAGAGTCCTGTACACCCTCGTTCTATCCGAGCTTGCCGTCCTCATTGTCCTCTTCTACCTACTCACCAAAGCCTTCGCATGAGAACCCTTGACTGGGCGGTTCTTGGACTCACGCTATGCGCTGTCGTTCTGTACGGAGTCTACAAAGGCCGCGGAAGTCGTACCACCAAGGGTTACTTACTTGCCGACCGGCAAATGCGGTGGTATACCATTGCATTTTCCATCATGGCGACGCAGGCGAGCGCCATCACGTTCACGTCAACACCGGGGCAGGCGTACGCTGACGGGATGCGGTTTGTGCAGTACTATTTCGGACTTCCCATCGCGATGGTGATCCTCTCAGTCACGGCTGTACCGATCTTTCACAAGCTCGGAGTTTACACAGCGTATGAATACCTCGAGCATCGTTTTGACCTGAAGACCCGGACCTTGACAAGTGCTCTGTTCCTTGTTCAGCGTGGACTGGGGGCGGGGATGACCATCTATGCGCCATCGCTCATTCTCTCGGTCATGCTTGGATGGGATGTTCGGGTGACCTCGACGCTCATTGGCGGAGCAGTGCTCCTCTATATGACTCTGGGAGGAGTCAAAGCGGTGAACTGGGCAGATCTGCAGATGCTGCTCATTATCATGTTCGGAATGGTTGTCGCGTTTGGTATGACTCTCACGCTTCTTCCGCAAGGGGTCTCATTCACAGACGCACTCAGCGTGGCGGGCGGAATGGGACGGTTGAACGTCATTGATTTTTCATTCGATCTGACCAACCGTTACAATTTCTGGTCGGGGATCGTCGGAGGGCTGTTTGTTGCCCTGGCCTACTTTGGAACCGATCAGTCTCAGGTTCAACGATATCTCACAGGCCAGTCCGTAACCCAGAGCAGGCTGGGACTGCTCTTCAACGGAATCGCCAAGGTTCCCATGCAGTTCTTCATTTTGTTCATCGGAGTCATGGTGTTTGTATTCTACCATTTTGAAAGGCCTCCGATATTTTTCAATCCTGTGGAAACCGCGAAGATCCGGGCGAGTTCATACGGCCAGCAGTACGAAAAGCTTGAAGAACGGTACAATCTCGTCCTCGCAGACCAGTCAAAAGTTCTTCAAAGTTTTATCGCTGCGAAAAAGGAGGGGGACGCTCAGAAAACTTCTGAAATCAGGGCCAGCCTCTCGACGATGACCGGGGAGGCGGAGGGAATTCGGGCAGATGCCATTCGATTGATGAAAGAGAACGATCCTTCCATGGATCCGAGCGACACGAATTATGTTTTTCTCTCGTTTGTCCTCAAGTACCTGCCCGCGGGGCTTGTCGGGCTGATTTTTGCCTGCATTTTTGCAGCTTCCATGTCTTCGAGCTCCGGAGAACTGAGTGCTCTTGCGACCTGCTCCATCATTGACATGTACAAACGCCACTTCAGGAAAGACGGGAGTGAAGAGCACTACCTGTTTGTTTCACGGCTGTTCATGGCCGGATGGGGAATTTACGCCGTGTTCTTCGCCCAGTATGCGAGCCGGCTTGGCTCCCTGGTCGAAGCTGTGAATATCATGGGCTCGTTGTTCTACGGGACGTTGTTGGGGATCTTCCTCCTGGCCTTCTATTTTAGATCCATCGGAGGGACCGCAACCTTTTGGGCGGCGTTTGTCGGAGAAGCCGCGGTCTTCGCCTGTTTCGGCTTCACACAAATATCGTGGCTTTGGTACAACGTCGTCGGATGTGGTGTTGTCATCCTGACTGCGCTCGTGTTGAACAAATTCGTGCTGTCAGCCGATGCCGGAAATAAAGAAGCCCCGTCAACGATCTGACGGGGCTGAGTTCCATTAGAACCGGAACTGCGGTTCTTCCTACTTCTTTCCCTTCCATGTCGCGATAAGGTTCTTCACATCTTTCGCGAACTGCGAGCCCTCAAATTTCGGGTCCTTCGCCTTTCCGACGGAGAGAGCCTCTTCCGCTGCAGCGATCGCCTCCGAGGTTTTTCCCGCCTGCGCAAGTAGTTCGGCCTTGGTCCTGAGGTTGTTCTGATTCTTGTTCATGTCGATCGAACGGTCGATCCATTCCGACGCCTCGTTTGGATACACTTTCTCGGTGAGCGCATAGCGTGCAGCTGAGTTCAACACCTGCCATGTTCCGACGGAGGTCTGCATCTTGGCCAGCGTATTGTACTCGACTTTGAATCCCACCCGGACTTTTTCCCACGCGAGCACAACCTTGGCGGAACTGTTGGTCAGGTCGGTAAAGCTGAAAGACATCCATTCCTCCAACGGACCTTCCTCTGCCTTTATCTTAACCTTCAACGTGTCGTATTTCGGCTCGTAGACAGTCCCCCAATTCTTGATTTCCGAGTTGAAGATCAATGTCCATTCGGTTTTTCCCGGAATCGTCAGGAATCGATACGTACCCGCCGGAAGTGTCTTTCCTTCTATGGTTACAGGGTCGGAGAACGTGAACAACGTCGGCTCGTTTGCCCCCGTTCTCCAGATGGAGTCATACGGTTGAATCGTGTGCCAGACGTCTCTTCCCTTGACACCTGGACGGTGATATTGGATGGTGACTTCGCTCAGTCCAATCACCTGGGTGATGCGGGCTCCTTGACTGATGCGGGGAAGCCTGAGCACAGGAAGCTGCGGTGCCGGCAGCTGGGCGAATCCGCTGCTGACGGCGAGCAACAGCAGCCACACTGCTGCAACATGAACTCTCACGAATGGGCCTTTCATGTGTTCCTCCTTTGAATGAATGATGTGCAACATCGTCAGGATTTTGGCAACCCCTTATTCGCGATGCCGGTCATGACCTCGCAAAAACGGTCAAGCTCCTTGAGGGTTGTATAGACGTTCGGCGTGATTCGAATTCCCTTGAACTCATCGTGAACGATCGGCGTGGTGAAGATCTTGTGGGTCCCCATGAGATAGCCCCCGATTGCCGCCGGGTCCACTCCTTCAATCTCAACATTGGCGATGCCGCACGATTGATTCGCGTCAAAAGACGTGTGGAACCTGACATTCGGCAGGTCTTTGAGCTTGTTCATCCAATAGCGCGACAGATAGCGCAATCTTGCTTCCTTCCTTTTTGGTCCGATTCCCTGGTGGAACAAAATAGCCTCACCGATGGCAAGTCGGGGAGCGGCCGAGTGAGTGCCAATCTCCTCATATTTCCTTACGTCCGTTGCTTGCTTCTTTTCGGCCGCCATCAGCGGCCAGATTTTTTCAATCTTCTCCCTCTTGACAAAGAGCAAGCCCGTTCCTTTTGGCGCGTAGAGCCATTTGTGCAAACTCGTTCCATAGTAGTCGCAGCCGAGGTCGCTTTGTTTGAAGTCGAAATGGGCAAACGAGTGGGCTCCGTCGACGATGACTTCGATCCCCTTTGACTTTGCAAGCTCGCAGACCGCCTTGACCGGGGTAATCTGACCCGTGATGTTGATGACATGTGAGATGAGAATAACCCGCGTCCTGTTCGTGATGCCCTTCTCGAACGAGGTCACGATCTCTTCGAGGTTTTTCGGTGCGATCGGGACTTTGACCATCTTGAGCGAAAGCCCCTCGCGCAACTCCCGCTGTCGAAGCGTTGTGAGCATGCGCGGATAGTCCTGCGTCGTCGTCAGGATTTCATCGCCCGATTTGAGGTCCATCCCCATCAAGAGAATCTCGAGCGATTCAGAGGCGTTGCGCGTAATCGCGATTTCCTCCCGGTCGCACCCGAACACATCCGCCAGTGCGGTCCGGACCGTCTCGGACTGCGGCTCGAGAATCTGCCACATGGTGTAGGCCGTGACATCTTCCTGCTCCCACTGGTAGCGAACGAGGGCTTCCGTTACGATGCGGGGAGAAGGAGAGACTCCGCCATTGTTGAGGTTCGTAATGCCGCGCGATACCGTGAATGCTTGCTGGATTTCGAACCAGAAGTCTTCATCCATGGCTGTTTGTTCCGGCGACCGGTCCGCAACGCGTTTCGTGGCTGCGAGAAGGTCGCTGTAGAGCGATGCGACAGTCGTCGACGTCAGCGCCGCCAGCCCGATTCCTTTTCCGACGGATGAAAGAAACCTCCTTCGGTCGAAGTTCCTTGCCTCTGTGGTGGTGGAAAGTTCCATACGTGCCTCCTGTCAGGGTGGGTTATTGATGTTCCAGAAATGTCGGTGGGATCGGCAAGTCGGGTCGCTCGACGTCCCAGCTGATGCTCAGAATCCACCAGCGTGATTGGTCGAACAGCAGCTGAATGCTGTTCATTCCCCGAGTCAACGGCTGGGTGTCGCCGGAGGCCCGTCGGGATTCGTACACGCTCAGAAGGTGGGCAATATTCCCGAAGCGTTGGGTTGTCCTTCTTATTTCCTTCTCGCAAAAGCCTGTTCGTTCGTAGTTGGTGGTTCCCAGATATTTTTCGGAGCGAACGATGAAATCTGCCACGCTGACGGCTTGGGGGAGATCGCCATCCTCCCGCGGTGGAGAAACTCTCGCATCTTTGACGAACAACGTCCGCAATCGAGCATAGTCCGGTTGTGCGCCCGCCTCGAACGAGACGGACTCGTACAGAGCCCGAACCACGGCGTCGATGGTACGAACATCGTCCGGGTTGACCTGCGACGTCGCTTGGGAACGGAGCCTGTTCCATTCCGCCGCCGTCATGCCGTAGACGTACAAATCCGCAAAATGATCGTAGAGGAACTCGGCGCCGTGTGCAATTCCCTCGAACATAAACCCCAGGCGCTCGATAATGGCGCAACTCTTCCTGTTACCCGTTGCACACCGGATCTGCACGCGATGGAGTTTGTACTCATCGAACGCGTAATCCACGAGGGCCCGGCAAGACCTTGTCACAATACCCTTCCCCTGGTGCTGTTCGCCGAGCCAGTAACCGATCTCCACGACTTTGTTTAACCAATCGATCGGATGGAATCCGATGACGCCGGCAATCCTGCCCTTGAACCAGATGGCGGTTTGGAAGCCGAACCCGTTGTCCTCCTGTTGCTTGACCGCCTTGATGAACTGCAGGGTCTCATTGACGGAGGAATTCGAATCCAACCATGGAAGCCACTGTCTCAGGTAGGCCCGGTTGCTGTCCACCACGCCAAAGAGCTCGGGGGCATCACGCTCGTTGAGCCGTTTGAGAATGAGGTCGTTGTCGATCTGGAAGTCGTTCATCGGCAAAAGGAATCCCGGGAACAGGAGTGTTCCGCCGGCGTCGCGATGAATGCGAGAGGGTCCGGCGATTCCGGTGAAAAGCTCATAAGAGATAAGCTTCATTACGCATGGAGATGAAAGTGTCCTTGGATAACTTACTTTCCGAAGGATTGAAGCATGGACTCGCGTTTGGCTTTGAACTCGGTCCCCGGCTTCCATACCGGAAAGGCATCCTCACGGGCAACATGATAACCGACCTGGAGGAGCAGCTGCAGATCTTCCACACCTCCCGACAGATCCCAGTCCGGCTTGATCTCGTCTGAGACGTTGTGGTAATCGTGGTCAGCATACTCTTCTCGCTTCTTCTTTCCGTAATCCTGGGGTTTGTTCAGATACTCGATACCGGGATCAACATACAGTGCCGGCACTCCCTGTTTTGCGAATTCAAAATGGTCGGAACGGTAATAGAACCCTTTCTCCGGCTCGGCGTCGGGTCCAACCGTTCGGTTCTGAGTCCCTGCCGCTTCGGTCA
The DNA here is from genome assembly GCA_049644265.1 of Bacteroidota bacterium. Taxonomy (GTDB): domain Bacteria; phylum Bacteroidota; class Ignavibacteria; order UBA10030; family UBA10030; genus JBARRO01. The sequence goes on along the minus strand of JBARRO010000270.1, from coordinate 4,128 downwards.
GGGCATCGTCGAGTGTCGTGTTGCCGAACCCCACCGCGATGATGTCTTTGGTACGACCCCACTGGTTGATTCCGTCGATGTTGATGTCCGCCAGAGTTCTTTCAAGTGGGTAGAGCGGGTGCGTGGCATAGTACTTTGCTCCGAGGAGCCCCTTCTCTTCGCCAGTGACTGCAATGAACAGGAAGGACCGTCGGGGAGCTGTTTGAAGCGTAGTCAGTGCGCGCGCGACTTCAATGAGTCCGGCTGTGCCCGACGCATTGTCAAGCGCGCCGTTGAAAATCTTGTCACCTTTCAGCGATCGATCCATGCCGAGGTGGTCCCAATGGGCGGTGTAGACGATATAGTCGTTTTTGAGCTTTGGGTCAGACCCCTCGAGCTTTGCAATCACGTTGCGAGACTCCACTTCACGCAAAGTGTTCTTCACATGAAAGTCCGCCGTGGCGTTCAAAGCTACCGGCAGAAAATCTTTTCTGATCGCAGCCTTCTTCAGATCGTCGAAGTTCTTGCCGCAGGCCGAGAGCAAGCGCTTTGCGACATCCGTGGTAATCCAGGACTCGACGGCAACGCGGCTCATGTTGTTGTCGGCATTCTTGATGTCGAAATTTTCCCGTCCCCAGCTACCGGAGACAACCTCGAACGGATATCCCGCAGGTCCGGTTTCGTGGATGATGATTGCGGCCGCAGCGCCTTTCTCGGAAGCTATTTCGAACTTGTAGGTCCAGCGACCATAGTAGGTCATCGCCCTTCCCTTGAACATCGTCGAATCGAGCTTTGAAGGATCCCTGGGGTCGGGCACGGCTGGGTCGTTCACGAGCATGAGAATCGTCTTCCCCTTTACGTCGACGTCCTTGTAATCGTCCCATCCATACTCCGGGGCCACCACACCGTATCCGACGAAGACAATCCCCGACCGGTTGACCTTGACCTCCGGAACAAACCTTCGGGAGACAACTAGAATCTCTTCCAGATTCTTTGGACTGATTTTTTCAGCTCCCGCAGTGAATGACGCCGTCGGTTTTCCGGTAAATCCGACGAGCGGGACTTTCTGAATATAACTTCCATCCGGGTTTCCGGGTTTCAATCCGAGCTTCTGGAACTGCTCGGTAACATACTGGACCGTCAGGTCTTCGCCCTTTGTGCCGGGAGCCCGTCCTTCAAATTCATCCGAGGAGAGCGTTTTGATATGTTCGAGTAACCGTTGAGAAGTGATGCTTTCGAGGGCCGGTTTCAGCTCTGTCGGTGCCGATTTCCTCATTTGGCAGGACGCCAGAAAGAGTGCAGGGATTATCATGGCGACCGCGAAGCTGGCTAAGCGTTTCATGGTGTCTCCGTTTTTCGTAGGTGGTAGTGGGACCATCCGGCGAAATAGAATTCCGGAAGTGTGAGGACCAAGAAGAAATTCTTGACTACATATGCTCTACAATTGTTGCGATCCCCTGCCCGACGCCGATGCACATGGTAGCCACGCCGTATCGAACCTTCTTCCTCTTCATCTCATGAACAAGCGTGGTCATGATACGCGCACCGCTGCAGCCGAGGGGATGGCCGAGCGCAATGGCTCCGCCGTTGACATTGACCATGTCGGGATTGATGTCAAGGTCGTGGATGACCGCAAGCGATTGGGCGGCGAAGGCTTCATTGAGTTCCATCAGGCCGATGTCCTTGAGATTCAGCCCGGCTTTCTTCAATGCGGACTGTGTTGCAGGTACCGGTCCGATACCCATGCACCGCGGATCCACACCCGCGACACCGGTCGATACAACCCGCACGAGGGGTTTGAAACCAAGTTCTTTTGCCTTTGACTCGCTCATGATCAGAACGGCGGCCGCGCCATCGTTCAGGGAGGAGGAATTTCCTGCGGTGACGGTTCCACCTTTTCGGAATGCAGGCTGAAGGGCTGCCAGTTTCTCGAGCGAAGTGTCGGATCGTGGCCCCTCATCACTCTCGACAAAACCTGAGCCTTCGCCTTTTCGCTGGATTTCAACGGGGATCATCTCTTCTGCAAATGTGCCGTTCTTCTGGGCTGCTACAGCACGTTCGTGACTTCGGAGGGCGAATTCATCCTGTTTTGTCCGGCTGATTTTCCACCGCTCCGCAATGTTTTCGGCTGTCTCGCCCATTGATTCGAGCGGAATCAGCGCTTCCATCTTTGGATTGGGAAAACGCCAGCCGAGGGCAGTATCGAAGGCTGTAAGGTTGCCGAAGAGCGCGTGGCCAGTGACGTTCTTCGGAATGACGTACGGAGCACGGGACATTGATTCGACGCCGCCGGCGATTGCGATTTCGTAGTCTCCGCTCCAGATGGCCCGCGCCGCATGGTTCATTGCGTCGAGGCTTGATCCGCAGAGTCGATTCACGGTTGTCGCCGGTATGCTCTGGGGGAATCCTGCAAGAAGCACGGCCATGCGTCCCACATTCCTGTTGTCCTCGCCTGCCTGGTTTGCGCATCCCCAGAGGACATCGTCGAGTCTTGCGGGATCCAGTCCGGTTCGTGTCGCAAGAGTCCGGAGAACGTGTGCGCTCAGGTCATCGGGCCGCACATCTTTAAGGGCGCCGCCGTATTTGCCGACGGGAGTACGTAGGGCTTCCACGATAACCGCCGGAATGCGCTGTGTTCCTGCCATGAATGTGTCTGAAGAGAGATGGTGCAGTTGGTGGACATCGACGGGGTCTATCAATGCCCGTCTGTTACGACCGGTTCTGATTTTCTCAGGTAATTTTCCAGCCGGAACTTAGTGCTTTTTGAGTAGAAAAGAAATATGGAGAGAAGAAGATAGCCGAGGTTTTCGAGGATTTTTATCCAGCCGACTTTCCCGACCTCGGGGTCCTGGCTAAAGCAGCCGCAGGCGATGTCGAGATTGCGAAAAAGCGCTGAAAGGACTGAACCCATGAACAGAGCAAACAGCAGAACGATAAGCGCTGAGCTCCCGCGAAAATAGAAACCCGAGATCAAACCAATTCCGGTGAAGAGTTCTATCCACGGAAGGGTCGTGGCGATTGCCATGGGGAAGGGGGGAGGCAGAATCTTGTAGTTGGCGATTGACTGTGCGAAGGCATCAGGCTGGCTGATTTTTCCGATGCTTGCCGCAAGCAGGAGGATGCCGAGCAGCAGTCGGAGGGCAACGGTAAGGGCATCATTCGAAAGCAGCCGTTTCATTTCGTGTCCCGCGTACTCGGAAGGTTGTTCGTTGTCCAATCCTGCCAGCCGCCAAAAAAGATCCTCACATTTTTGAACCCGCGGACATAGAGTTTACCCGCAAGCTCAAAGCTTGAGTTGCATTCGGCGCCATCGCAGTAGACGACAATGAGTGTGTCTGACGGAATTCTGGTGAGAAGGGAATCGCGCTTCTCGAATTCGGCGACGGGCATGTTCAGGGCTCCGCGAATATGCCCTAACCTGAAGTCGAATTCGTGACGGGAATCGATGAAGAGGGCTTGCTGTGTTTCGAAGAGTTGCCGGGCTCCTTCAAGCTTGACGAGTGTTGGGACGTCATGCTTTCGGGTCAGCGTGTTGCCGGTTTCGGCAACGGGACTGCCGAATAGTCCGCGCTTTGCGATGGCCGAATAAAGAACGCCCGCCACGGCAGCGGCGAGGACGATCAGCAATGCTTCACGGAGTGCCTGGCGGTACAACGTTCGCACCTCGTACTATTTCACGCCGATGTAGGAGACCTTCATTTCGATTTTCGGTTGGTACTTGCTGTCGGTCTCGAGAACAAAGTGTTCGTTGGAATAGCCCGCTTTGTCCGCCTTCAGCGTAACCACGATGCTGATACTCTCTTCTGGTTTCAAGGTCATCTTTTCGGCCTTGACGGTCAGATTTGCGGACGAGGGAGTCGCTCCCCGTACGGCAATGGGGTGGTCTGTGATGTTCTTGAATTTCACCGTTTGCTCGGTCTCCTTCCCCAGGGGCACGCTGCCCAGCCACATGAGCAGCGACATCGTGCTCGGTTCGAGCTCCTCACGAACATCGGCAGTGAACTTGACGGAGACAAATTGGGCCGTCGGATCATTCGAGCTGATGCTCACATATTTTTCCACTTTGGAACGATACCCGGTGGCGTCAAACGAAATCTCGATTTCATCCGACTCATTGGGCTTCAGCTCGCCCTTCGGTTTCTTCACGGT
>JBARRO010000269.1:0-4911 GCA_049644265.1 Bacteroidota bacterium | reverse complement strand
ACTCCCGAGGAACGCGCCCGTGATCCTTAGTTCATAGGAGTAGGTGAACCTCAACCGGCTGTGATCTCGCTGAACACTACAATGTCTTCCCTCGCAGTGACAATGTTTCTCGCGGTCGTAGCCGATCTCCCAAGTCGCGCCAGGTATTTACTTTACGATGCTGTTCAGGGGAGGGTTAGGTCGGCCACAGCATCTCGTTATCCAACTTGCATCGTTTGTTCAAAACACGGATCTCTGACACAAGGAGAGCATTGGCCGCTGCCTGTGCATCAAATTTCAGCAGATGGACCTTCGTAATAAGATATTTTGGATCGGCCAAGCCCCCGACACAGCACTTGAAGAAGAATTCAAATGCAGGGATCTTGAAATCGAGTTCTTCACCTTGATAACCCCTGCTCCTGTTGGCGGCGATGCAATAAAGAAAATCAGCGGGGCTCTTGGAGTGGTGTTTGTGCACGATCCATCCAAACTTTCTCGAACGATAGACTTCCTGCAGGCCGCCGCAGCTGCTCCCACAAAATACTCAGATGTCCGTGTAGCCATCATAGCAGAAGATACCTTGGAAACAAAAAGAATCACTGGTACTACTGCTTACCAGAGTTTTGGGGACAGAAAATACCTCCGCGTTACCACCCTTGAAAAGACTAAATACCGAGATTTTGTTCGTTACTTCTCGGCCCCTCCATTGCCTTGGCGTGCACCAAATTTCGACTTGACCATTAAATCTGATTCCACCCTGACTCCAGGTCAGGAAACTCTACTTCGGCGAAGTTTTTCGGAATATGTCTCTTTAGACCTTCAACGGATTGCCCAGCAGGGTTACTCTGGCAGCGTGCACCTCGCATATCCGCAACGCGTTTACGGCATGGGCCGTGGACGCCCTCAACCCTTCCTGGTCAAATTTGACGAGCAAGACAAAGTCGAGAGAGAGCGGAATTTTTACAAGGAATATGTAATTACCGATGTGCCCTTTGACTTGCGCCCCAACATTGACGAGGACCGTTGTTTTTTCTCAGCTGACGTTGGAATCTTGGTTGCCAATTATGTCGATCGGTCAGTCTCTTTGCTGCAAGCGATCGAAAAAGGGGGAGGATCAAACGCGATCCACTGTTTATTTGAGGAGTCAATGGATCGTTGGTCAAGGAATTCTTGGATCGAAAAGGGCTCTCCAATCCGTTCTGCGTCCAAAAGATTTAGGATGGACAAGTTCGTTAGCTGTCCAGAAATTCTCATTGAAGCCAGAAAGCTTGGGGCTGTCCCTGATCCGGATACCCTTATTTCCAAACTTGAATCAATTCCATGTGCAAAGTACCGCCACGGAACGTCGCATGGCGATCTTCATGTAGACAATGTGCTAGTTAAGGGCTCCAGCGCAATCATCATTGATTTTTCCAGTTGCGGCAACGGACCGATTCTCATCGATTTTGCAACCTTGGACGTAACGATTGCGTTCAAGTCAATCTTCCGCTGTCAGTTCAAGGATAATGGAAAATTCGAGGAGTGGGTAGACTTCATACGGCAAATCTACGCCTACAAGAATATTGTCGCCCTGCCACCGGCACGAGAAGGATTTGAAGCATTCGCGCGTTATTGGGCATCCATCCGCCAGGTTCGTCGGTATGCTCTTTCGGAACAAGAGGACAAAGTGGAATTTGCCTTGTGCGTTGCCTCGGAGCTTCTAAGGCACTCCGCATTCGTCGATGACAAGGACATTGGAACAAAAGTTGCGGCATACGCCTATTATCTCAGCTCGGAGCTGGTTAGCGAAATTGAAAAAGCAGTTGGGGGAAAAACAATTGAAGAACAAAGGTAGGAAAACCCACAAAATACATTGGCGGGGTAAGGTTTTGAACCACGGCGAGGCGATAGACGTTGTCCGTAATCCGGGCGACACGGTGTTGATTGAGAGAGGGCGGCCGCGTTCCCTCGTTTGCATGTGCCCCTGCGGCTGCAACAGCCCAATTACCCTAAACCTTGACAGAAGGACTGGAAAAGCCTGGATCCTCTATCAACGAAAAAGAGGTGTCTCATTGTATCCGTCCGTATGGCGGGATTCGGGCTGTGAAAGCCATTTTGTAATCTGGAACAACAAGGTGTTTTGGCTCGAAGAGGATTGGTGGTTCGAAGAAGCTGACCTTGAGGAACTTGGGGAACGTATTCTTCCCTTGGTACAGCAGGATAACTTCACCCATTTCCGAGAACTTGCCGAATCACTTGAAGAAGTTCCCTGGTCGGTTCTCCGAGCGTGCAAAAAGTTGGAACGGAAGGGAATACTGGTTGAAGGTAATGATGATCTTTCGGGGTCGTTTCGAAGGCTTTGATAATCGAGTGCATTGAGATCAAGTCACCGGGTATTAGCCCAGTCTGAAAGGGTTGGGCTTATAATTATTATTGGACGAGCTGATTGCAGGTGAGATGGACCCAGCAAATTCATGGGCAACTTTAAGATCATTGGAACGGAGTGTGAATTGGATACTGGAAATTCGATCTCGTCAGGGTCGTTGAAATCTGAAAGACGAGAATTCTGAAAAATGTTCTAGAACGCCAGGATACGACTAAGCTATGTAAGCATGATGTGTGTTTTGCATCATTGTTCGACGACGACCTTTAGATCATAGTAAATCGTATTCGGCGGCTATCGCCGCAATTCCTCCAAGTCTATAGAACACTGACCGACCTTCTTGATGTCGGACTAGGAGATGCTGTTTATGAAGTTTTGACAAATAGTTACCGGAGAAATCTTGCATGGTCTTTATGGAATGTTTTCTGTAATCCCGTGGACGAGTACCCTTTGTCTTGGCAATGGATTTGAGAACTTGCACCTCCTTCGGTTTCAAGAATAGGCCTTTTATTTCTTCCTTCACAATAACCTTTAACCAGTGTTGTGCAATCGACGCAGGGATAATCCCCCTCGAGAGAACGGTTCCCATCGCACTGTTAACTTGACTCGGATCTAACTTTGGATCGCTCTCAACTAGTCGGGTCCTTGCCGATTGCACGACGCGAAGGCAAATGCTCTCGCTATATTTGAGCACGAATCTCAATTCACCACTTGATGCATCATATAAATGAGTGTGAATCGCGCTAGGTAGTGGTGCCTTTCCTCCCTCAGACCCGTGGAATCTGTTGACGCGCTTTTCAATAGCTTCGTGCAATTCCATCGAAGAAATCGGCATGAGTTCCAATGGTGTACCAGACAATCTTTGTGCGATTCTCGGATTCAAAGTGTGGATAAGGCTTCCCAATCCGCTCTGGCCAATAAGTATCCACCAGACGTTGGGAATTGTGAAGAAGGTATCCCGAAGGGTGATAAGCGTATCTGCTAGATCTGCTTCCTCAAGGTTTTCGATGTTATCGAGCGCAATTATCACGCCATCAACGTTGAGTGTCTGAACAGCTTCTGAAACAATACAAGTGAGCACATCTTGGATATGTTCGAAGGAACATTCGTTGACACTTGGTATGTTCACGTTTCTACCGATGCTGCCACCCCAGCCTAATATGGTAAGACCAATTTGATAACCCGATGTTGGCTTATGACCCAACCAATCAGCGACCTTTTGTGTCTGGTCTGGTAATCTCTTTGAGTAGAGATCACAAAACCGTTGAATCGATTCGCACACGGACCGCGTGGCTCTAAGGGCAATGTCTAATGGTTTATCATTCGGCTGAACTGGGCATAGTTTCCGTGCCGCCAAAATCCTCGGGCCAAATTTCGACTTTCCTGATTCCATAAGATATTGGTGGACATTGAGGAAACTGGTCTTGCCAACTCCTGGGGTACCAGATATAATATAGATTCCTTGCCTCGACGATTCGAGAACCGTGTACAAGGCAATCGCCTCTTTATCCCTCCCCACAAGCAGGTCGACATCTTCCTGGACCGCTCGAAGAGGATTGGAATCATAGGGGCTTTGACTAAATCCAAGAGATTGCCACATTAGGTGTCCTAGGAATCACGACGTAAGTCTCGGTCTCAATCAAACTTCTTGGAACGAAAAAGACAGGGTTCATACAAGTGGGTGGCGTTGAGAATATTCACTGTGCTGTTAAACTCATGGCTCAGTGATGCTAAGTGATATGGTTCTTGGCATAACACGCCGCTACTCAGAAAATATTTTATATCTCGACTGAAATATGCTGGTTCCCATCTTGAATTGCAACATCATGAACATTCTCGTTATTAAAGAGTCTTCCGCTCTCAGGGTTCAAATTGATCTTCTCGAGCCGAATTGAACCATCGCACTTTGTTGAATTGACTTTTCACTCAATTCGAAATATCTTGAATAAATGGTGATTTACGCCTGCTAACCATCCAACACTCATCATGCCATCGGCACAGGAGTTTCAGAGGGTCTCGACACACGAGATTGCACCATACATCGGCCGATTTTCGGCCCAGCGGGCACGAGAACTGGTTGTCAGATATACAAAGCCTGGACAGACCCTTTTTGATCCCTTCTGTGGTTCTTCCGTCTTGCCATTGGAAGCTGCGATTAATGGCTGCAAAGTCATCGCATCTGACGTCAATCCGTACGCAGTCCTGCAAACTCGAGCAAAACTGTACCCCCCTCGCAGCCGTGAAGCCGCTCTAGAAGAGCTGGAACAAGTTGTCAAACACACTTCTCTTATACCTGTCAATAGAGAAGTGCCGAAGTGGGTGAGGCGCTTCTTTCACCCCCGAACATTGCGAGAAATTCTAGCATATACAGATGTACTCCAAGAACAGAACCTCTCTTTCCATTTGGCATGTCTACTCGGAATCCTACATCATCAAAGACCGGGATTTCTGTCTTATCCTGCGTCTCATACCACGCCATATTTGCGCGATAAGAAGTTTCCCCCCGAGGCGTATCCGGAACTTTATGGTTATAGAGCGGTACGAAAGCGCCTAGAAAAGAAAATAAACCG
>JBARRO010000268.1:0-5145 GCA_049644265.1 Bacteroidota bacterium | reverse complement strand
GACAATCGAGAGATGGCCGAGTATGATTCCGAGGATATTGTTGAAATCGTGTGCAATGCCGCCTGCCAGCGTTCCGATGGATTCCAATTTTTGTGCCTGGCGGATTCGGTCTTCCATGAGTTCTCGGTCGGATTCCGCTTTCTTGCGATCACGGATGTCACGTACCACCGAGAGGATATGTTTCTTCCCTCCGATTTCCGTGACGGCGACAGAGACTTCGAGGTCAATGAGGCTCCCATCTTTGCATTTTCCCTTAAACTCATAGATGGACGGAACGTGTTCGCCTTTCACCCGCTTTCGTCCAAATTCCAGCATTCGTTCATTATCCTCTGGAGCTTGAACGATCGACACGTGCTGGCCGACAAGATCGCTTTCGTTTTTATACTTGTAGAGTCTTACGAAGGCAGTATTCACGAACGTAATTATTCCGCGTTCATCTTCAAGGATGATGCCGTCGCGCGAAGTCTCATAAATCGATTTCAACAATTCGCGATTCTTGTGAATTTCGTCTTCAGCCAGCTTACGCCCGGATATGTCTACACATACACCTTTCAGCCCGATGAGGCGACCGTGATCAAAGACGGGTACCAATCTATTTTGTATCCATTTTTTGCCGCCATCTGGTAAGATGATGCGCAATTCCTGGTCAATTGCAGCCTTTTCCTTTCCAACGTTTTTGATCGCCTCGTCGATGAGATGCAAGTCGCCCGGATCAACTCTACTTCGGAAATAATCATTTGTCGGCACTATTCCATGCAATGGTAATCCGAATATATTATACATGTTTTCCGACCAGAGCATCGTGTTCTTTTCAAAATTAAATTCCCAATTTCCCATTCTTGCTATTTCCTGCGCTGTCTTCAATGAAGACTCACTTTGGTGTAATTGTTCCTCTGCACGCTTCCGCTTGGTGATATTGCGGGCAATCCCCAGGACCAGGGTTTTGTCTTTTACCTTTACGGGATACGTTCGAATCTCGACCGTGACTTCAGAGCCGTCTTTTCGTTTCAAATGCAATTCATCGGGGCCTGTCGGTCGCCCGAATACGTTTTGTGCCAACAACGAGGCAACCTTTACTACTTGATTTGGCAGGAGAATGCCCAGGCCCAGCATGTTATTGCCAATGAGTTCTTTCCTTTGGTATCCGGTAAGCTCTTCGGCGGCTTTGTTGCCGTCGACGAAATTTCCTTTGAGATCATTCAGGTAGTAAGCGTCGGGTGCATATTCGAACAGAATCCTGAGCCTTTCTTCCGAATCCTTTAACGTCTGTTCTGCCAGCTTCCGTTCGGAAATATCGACCGCAACGCCGATGAGTGCTGTCGCATTTCCCTTCTCGTTTGTCACGACACTGGTCGAGAGAGACACCGGGAATTCTGACCCGTCTTTCCTGAGATTCATGAGTTCACCTTGCCAGCTTCCGCCAATGGTCAAAGGCAGGATCTTTCGCATTTCCTCAGCTTTATTATTACGCGATCGAATAATTTCTATGTTCTCCCCGAGGATCTCATTCTCCTGATAGCCGTAGGTTTTCAGAAACGCGTCGTTCACATAGATGACGTTTTCGCCAAGATCCGTAATACTGATACATTCAGTGGCACTCTTGACGGCCTGGCCGAGCATGGTAATCTCACTTTGCGCTTTCTTGCGCGCGGTGATGTCCTGCTTAATCGCAATGAAATTCGTGATCTCGCCTTTCTTGTTTTTCAACGGTGTGATCGTCATTTCATCAACATACAAACTGCCATCTTTCTTCTCGTTGATCAGCTCACCCTGCCATACGTTCCCCGCAGTAATCGTTTTCCACAGGTTTTTGTAGAACAAATCGTCCTGTTTTCCCGATTTTAAAATGTTCGGATTCTTTCCATGTACTTCCGTCCAGGTATACCCCGTCATAGCCATAAAGGCTTTGTTCACCCATGCGATTTTCCCTTTGAAATCGGTTATGAGAACGCCATTTGCGGTTGATTCGAGGGCTGTGGTGAGCAGGACCTGTGATTCTTCCGCTTTCTTACGATCGGTGATATCGCGCAAGCTGCCGATGATCTTATGCGGTCGTCCTTGCTCATCCATTCGGATCTTTGCCGAGATGGAGCACGGGACCTGTGAACCATCGCGATTCTTCAACAGAATCTCAAAATCTGAAAGGCTCCCCCGTTCCTGCAATGCCAAGAGGAGCGCCTGACGATCTCCCGGATCAGAATAGAAATCGTACATCGATTTTCCCATGAGGTCGTCCCGGCGATATTGTCCTTTCGTCAGGATTTCAATGGACGGGCTCACTTCGAGGATTGTTCCATCGACCGAGGACTCGTAGTAGACATCCTGAACATTCTCAAAGATACCGCGGTATTTTTCTTCGCTCTTTCGCAAAGCGTCCCCGGCATTCTTGCGCTCGGTGATGTCCCGGAGGGCAGTTACTCTTACCACGCGACCCTGGTAATGCATGGATTTGCCGATAAGTTCACACCCGAACCTCGTGCCATCCTTTCTTAACCCGATTGCTTCATACGGTTTTTCGGAGCCGGCCAGAATGTTTTTCCGTACCAGGTCACGGGACTCTGGTGCCGTCAAATCCAGGGCGTTTTTGCCAATAATTTCTGACAATTCGAAACCAAAGAGATCGGCAAGCGACTGATTTCCATCCAGGATTGTGCCTTTGTCGTGAATGGCAATTCCTTCGAAACTGGCTTGAGCGAGGCGACTGAAACGTTCCTCGCTCTCGCACAGTTTTGCTTCCGCTTGTTTGCGCGCGGTGACGTCGTGCGCTACGACGATTGCTGAGTCGTGGTCGCCCATGCGGATCGTGTGAGATGTTATATCGACATCAATGATCGTTCCATTCTTGAGACGATGATGCCACTCACCAGCATGATTCAGGATTGGCCGTGCCAACGAGATATCCTCTGTAAGCCGCTGGAGATCTTCCGTGGGTCGGATGTCGGCGATCGTCATGCGCAGGAATTCATCTCGCGTGTATCCATATTTTTCAACCGCTGAGTCATTGACGGTCAGAAAGGCAAGCGTCTTCAAATCATAGACCCACATGGGATTCGGGTTGCTGTCAAACAGCACGCGGTATCGTTCTTCGCTTTTGCGGAGCGCCACATCCGATGCATTGCGCTCGGTTACGTCGTGAGCCATGCCGTACACAATCGGCTTGGCAACCCTATCAATGCGCAGGGTGTTGTCATATTCCCAGTAACGCTTCGCCCCGCTGGCGGTTTGAATCTGCATGAGTCCGCTCGCTTGACCTGTGGAACGGACTTTTTTCAGATACGCGCTGAATTGGTGACGCACACCCGGCACAATCAGGTCAGCCATATTCATTCGCAACAAGACATCGCACGAATAGCCCGTGAGCCGAACCGCAGCCTCATTAACCGAGAGCAGGTTTCCGTCAAGGTCGTGCGTGCACAGTAAATCCCGGCTGTTTTCGACCAGATCCCGGTATCGCTCTTCGCTTTCACGCAATGCCCGAGTCGTCCGTACGCTCTCCCGCCGAGCCTCTGTATCGTGGATTTGCCTCTCCATCACAGTGGTGAGCCGGTTCAGATGTGATTTCATCACATAATCGTGCGCTCCGGCTCTCATGACTTCAACAATGAGATCTTCGCTCATGACTGCCGAGACTATGATGAACGGCATATCGAGATTTTGCTCTTTGTACAATCGTAAGGCCGTCATACCGTCGAATTCCGGCATGCGATAGTCGCAGAGAATCGCATCCCAGGGTTTGGATTCAAGAGCCAAAAGAAATTCCGCCTCGGTATCGACTCGCTCCGTGACGACGTCGAATCCACCGCGTGTAAGCTCATGCACTATGAGTTCCGCGTCGACCTCGGAATCCTCCACAATCAACACTCGTAATTGCTTTTTCGTCGTGGCTCGCCCGTCCCGTTGCAGCAGGTTGGTTGCTCCTGCCAGAAGGGTCGCGGCTTGAGACTGGTTGTTCACGTCTTTAATCATTCTTCATCAAGAACTGACCGCACTTTTTCGAGTACTTCTGTCTGTTCATAGGGTTTCATAATGACATCTTTCGCACCCAATTTGAACAATTCCGATCTTTGGTTTGGGTCTACAAAACCGCTTGCCACGATTATTTTGATGTCTGGTTTCAGTCTCTTCATTTCACGCACCACATTCTCCCCCGACATTTTCGGCAGCCCCAGGTCCGTTATGACAAGGTCGATGTGATCCATGTGCTCTTTGAAGCGTTCCAATGCTTCCCGACCGTCGGCGGCGGAGATGATCGTATACCCCTTGTTCTGGAGGCTCATTTTTATCACGACGAGCATGGTTTCCTCGTCTTCCACAATAAACACCGTCTCCGTGCCCCCCCGGATTTCCGCCTGTGATGTTTCGGGCCTCGCTTCCAACACATTCGTTTCCTTCGGTACCGGGAGGTAGAGCGTGAACACGGACCCGATCCCGAGCGTGCTTTGCACATCCAGGATGCCGCGCGCGGACTTTACAACGCCGTAGACGACGGCGAGACCCAATCCCGTCCCCTTGCCCTTCTCCTTCGTCGTAAAGAATGGTTCAAAGATCCGATCCCTCGTGGCCTCATCCATGCCTGTTCCCGTGTCCGTGACACTGATCGCGACGTACTGTTCGGCCGACACTTCGGGGAAGTGCACCCTGAGTTCCTTCCCTTTGACAACGGCCGTCTTGAGCGTGATCCTTGATTCCGCTTCAGCACCTTTGTGTGCTTCGACAACAGCGTCACGCGCATTGATACAAAGGTTGAGAAGCGCCTGATGCAATTGACCCGCATCGATGATGATGAAGGGAAGTACCTTTTCCAGATCGATGACAAACTCAATCGATTTGGGAAATGTTTCCTCGAGCATTTTGTGGATTTCCTTGATGCTTTCGTTGACGTTGACCGGAAGAAGCCTGGCATCAGATTTGCGGGCGAACGTCAGAATCTGCCGAACCAGGTTTGCGCCGCGATTGACTGCATTCGTTATTGTTTCTGCACTGGATGTTCGCATGTCTTCGTCGCACATCGGCTGCCGGACAATCGAGAGATGGCCGAGTATGATTCCGAGGATATTGTTGAAATCGTGTGCAATGCCGCCTGCCAGCGTTCCGATGGATTCCAATTTTTGTGCCTGGCGGATTCGGTCTTCCATGAGTTCTCGG
>JBARRO010000267.1:0-33484 GCA_049644265.1 Bacteroidota bacterium | reverse complement strand
GACTCATCCTGCTCGGATTTCTCATCACAAAAAATGCCGACGTCATTGCAAAGAACATGGAAGGATTCTGGCAAACGACGTGGACACATATGGCGGACGGAAAAGTTGTTTCCGTCGAGGTGCTGAGCGGCTGGATGTTGATGGCGGCTCTTGGGACTGCCATGGTGGGATCCCTCTTTGCCAGCGACTCGTGGCATAATATCGCATTTACCGCAAGCGAGGTCATCAACCCGGAAAGAAACGTCGCGCGGGCCATGGCTTTTGGAACCATCCTTGTGACGCTTATCTACGTGCTTGCGAACGTTGCGTATATCCTTCTTCTGCCCGTCGTTGGATTGCCCGACGGGGGCAACGAGCTTGCCCGCGGCATTCAATTTGCGACTTCAGACCGGGTGGGCACGGCGGCTGCATCGGAGATTTTCGGCGGTGCTTCGGCGACGATCATGGCGGTGCTGATCATGATTTCGACTTTCGGCTGCAATAACGGACTCATTCTTGCGGGCGCGAGAGTGTATTACGCTATGTCGAAGGACGGATTGTTCTTCAAGAAAGCGGGCAGTCTCAACGAACACTCTGTTCCGGGTTGGGCTCTGGTTGCGCAGAGCATTTGGGCGAGTGTCCTTTGTCTTTCGGGGACGTACGGGGATCTCCTCGATTATGTCATCTTTGCGGTTTTGATCTTCTACATCCTTACGGTTGTTGGAATTTTCGTGTTGCGGAAAAAGCGTCCTCTTGCGCCGCGGCCGTACAAAGCGTTCGGATATCCCGTCATGCCCGCACTATACGTGATTGTGGCCTCTGCCATTGCCATCGATCTGCTCATCTTCAAACCGCAGTATACGTGGCCGGGACTCGGGATCGTGCTGCTCGGAATCCCCGTCTTCTTCATCTGGCGTCGAAAACAAACTGCTTAGCAGCCCCATGCAACAAGGTTCGTCCCCCCAACCTCCCGACACTGCAACGCCAGAGCGTCCGAAGAAGTGGTATCATATCTCCCTGACGAAGCAGATTGTCCTCGGCCTCATCGTCGGCGTGCTGCTTGGCTGGCTGAAGCCGGACTGGGGCACAGAAACAGCGTTCATCCGTAACATCTTCCTCAATCTCATAAAGTCCATCATTGCACCGCTCATTTTCTCGAGCATTGTCGCGGGAATTGCGGGGAGCGGTGACATCAAGAAAGTGGGACGGATTGGAGTCAAGGCGCTCCTCTACTTTGAGGTGGTCACGACGTTTGCGTTGTTCATCGGACTTGCCGTGGTGAATGTTGTCGGACCTGGGTACGGAGTGGTGCTTGCTACGAAGGATACCTTCGGGAGCCTTCCCGAGGGGAAACCCCTGACGTTTGTTGAAACCGTCGTGCACGCATTCCCGGCAAGCATTGTGGAGGCGATGGCGAAGGGAGATGTGCTGCAGATTGTTGCGTTCTCCGTGCTGTTCGGACTTGCTGTTGCGGCAATCGGGGACAAGGGAAAACCGGTGCTCGTCTTTTGCGACAGCGTTACGCAGGTCATGTTCCGGTTTACCGGATATGTCATGAAGGTTGCACCGTTCGGTATTGGCGCTGCCATGGCGGCGACGATCGGACACATGGGGATGGGAGTGCTCGTCAACCTCGGTCAACTCGTGCTCTCGTTGTATGCCGCGTTGGTCTTGATGGTGGTCTTTGTCTTTGGGGGCATCGCGTATGTTGTCAAGCTACCGATCAAACAATTCGCCAAGGCGGTGTGGGAGCCGTTTACCCTCGCGTTTGTTACGACGAGCTCGGAATCCGCGTTGCCGAAAGCGATGGAAGTGATGGAGCGCTTCGGCGTGCCGAAGCGGATTGTCGGATTCGTCATGCCCACCGGCTACACCTTCAACCTTGACGGAAGCACGCTGTATCTTGCAGTGGCGTCCGTTTTCGTCGCACAAGCAGCGGAGACGACGACCGGCGTGCATTTCGGATTCGGGCAGCAGCTTCTCCTGATGCTGACTCTCATGATTACGTCGAAGGGTGTTGCCGCAGTTCCCCGTGCGTCCCTGGTGATTCTGCTTGCGGCGCTTCATTCGTTCAATCTTCCCGTTATCGGTGTTGCAGTGATCTTTGCCGTGGATGAGCTGATGGATATGGCTCGAACATCTGTGAACGTTCTGGGGAACTGTCTTGCGACGGTTGTGGTCGCGCGATGGGAGGGAGAGTTCGATTATAACCGGGCGCGCGTATTCGGCACACCGGACGAAGCGAAGTATGATGTTGCGGCAGGGGAGACCGCGTTTGTGAAAGCGTTGGCCGAGGAAAGTTAGGCTTTCTTGTTGGTTGTCAAGAGCACCACACAGCGCCCTCCATGCGAGGGCGTTGCTGTTCTTGGAAAAACCGATATATTAAGTGGGCAAATCCATTCATCAACTCACGAACTGTGATACTAAATACTCCAAAACCTACAAAACAACCACTAAACTTACCTCATATAATATAGCGTAGCTTCGGCTGCTGTCTTGGTCTGAAAACGTGGAAATTTTCAACCGACAAGATGGAGCTGGTCTGCGCCCCGAAAGGGGCGTGGGCTGGTGCATCCTTTGTCGGTGGGCATCCACGTGCCTCAGACCAGAGGGTCATCGGTTTCACGCCCTTTGTTTTTCTGAGGCATTCTTCTTCTGTTGGAACCCATCGCAAACGATAAGCTAATCTTGTTAGACACACCGAAGCTCCGTAGCCATACGGAGCTTTATGCCAACACTTCAATTCAAAGGTCGTAGCGTCATTTGGAATCATCACCTATCTGTTGCGTATCACACACTCGATGAATTGACCAATCTTGATTTCAATCGGGATAAAGGAACCGACAACTTAATTGTTGAGGGTGATAATCTACTTGGTTTGAAAGCATTACTACCAAGGTACGGCGGCAAAGTAAAATGTATCTACATAGATCCGCCGTACAACACTGGCAACGACAACGGTCCTGGAAAAGGGTGGATTTACAGCGATGCTGTGAACAGCCCCTTGATCAGGGAGTGGCTCGGAAAGGAGGTTGGACTTGATGATTTGGCCCGTCACGATAAATGGCTCTGCATGATGGTTCCACGACTGAGACTCCTCCGTGATTTCATGACTGACGATGGAGTCATCTTTATCTCTATTGATGACAATGAGATCTACCAGCTTAGGTCAATTATGAACGAGATTTTTGGCGAAGAGAACTTTCTGGCGCTAATCCCGACAATAATGAATCTCAAAGGAAACCAAGGGGAATTTGGGTTTGCCGGGACTCACGAGTACACAATTGTTTGGGCGCATAATAAGCCAAAATGCCTACTGAATGAATTCAATATTGGGGATGAAGAGTCCGAGGTTTGGCAAGAAGATGAGATCGGACCTTTCAAGGAAGGGGCGATTCTGAGGGCCACTGGAGAAGATTCAACTCGTGAGCGGAGACCTAACATGTTCTATCCAATATTGGTTCGGAAGGAGAATCTTGAAGTATCGACTGTCAGTGAAAAGGAATATGCTGGAATCTATGATGGGAAGACCAAAAAGTTCGACGACGCGCATGTGAAGTCCATGAAAAAGAAGTATGAATCATCTGGGTACTATTTCATTCTGCCAACTACAGACACAGGGGCATACGGAAGGTGGCGCTGGGGTTATGGTTATGAGACGATTAGGAAACTTGCGACAGACGCGATCGTCAAAGTAAACGGAGATCAAATTGTCCTTCAAAAGAAACAACGACCATTGCTAGGCGAAATGATCTCGAAGAAGCCCAAGTCGGTTTTCTATAAGCCGGAGTATTCCAGCGGCAACGGAACAGCTCAATTGAAAAAACTCTTCGGCCGAAAGGTCTTCAATAACCCAAAGCCAATTGATTTGATCAGGGACTTCATCAAGATCGGAAGCAATAAAGATTCCATCGTCATGGATTCATTCGCCGGGACGGGGACGACGGGCCATGCCGTCATGGATCTCAACAAAGAAGATAAAGGCAATCGGCGATTCATATTGCTTCAACTTACAGAAGCATCCGAAGTGGAGCCAGAGAAAAACGTCTGCAAAGACATCACCCGTGAACGCCTGAGACTGGCAATCGAAAAGAACGACTACCATGCTGGTTACAAATATTTGCGGGTTGGAAACGCGATTGATGCAGAGACCTTACTGTCTGGTAATCTTCCTTCGTTCCATCAGTTCGCAAAACATGTTTTCTACCTTTGCACTGGCGAAACCCTTGAGAAGGAAAGCACCATCAGCGAGGCAGATTACCTCGTGGGGCATCACGGAAGAATGGCAATACATCTCGTCTATAAGGCAGACTTCGAAGAGCTCACAAAATTGGCCCTTAATCTGGATCTTGCCGAAGCGTTCCGAGACGCAAATGCGCAAAGACGCATCATCGTTTATGCGCCGGCGTGTTTCCTCGGGGAGGAGGACCTTGAACGACTTCAGATCGACTTTGTTAGTATTCCCTATAATCTTTTCGAACGCAAAGGTTAATCTTGTATCTCAAGAACTATCAAATTAGGGTAGTAAGTACACTAAGGACATTCTTGGCAAAGGCTCATGCGGTGAAAGCTGATATTGATAAAGCCGCTAAGCATTTGCCAGAGAACTTACGTCGTTCACTCAACTGGGTGTCAAGCTGTTACGAAGCCTTGGGATATCCGTTCTATGATCTTCCAAGAACGGCACTTGGCGAACATTATCCTCGCATTGTTATTAAAGTGCCAACAGGCGGGGGGAAAACTCTGCTCGCCGTTGAGGCGATAAGAGAGTATCAGAATCTGTTCGTTCAACGGAAGACTGGATTGGTAGTATGGATTGTCCCAAGTGAGACCATCTACACCCAAACCATTAAAAAACTGCGAAATCGAAATCACTATCTACGTCAGCTATTGGATCAGTGTAGTGGAGGAAACACTTTGGTTTTAGAAAAGGGGCAACGACTTTCACAAGATGATATTAAAGACAACCTAGTTATTCTCTTTGTAATGATCCAATCCGTGAGTCGTCTGAAAGGAAAGGAATCACTCAAAGTTTTCCAGGATAGTGGAGGGTATGAAGATTTTTTTCCACTCGATCATCGTTACGATCTTCACAAGCGGTTGATTGAACAAATGCCAAACCTTGATGTGTTCGCAGGTGCGGACTCTGTGATGCCCCAGATTAAGACTAGTCTCGGCAATGCAATCCGCCTGACGAATGCATTAATAATTATTGACGAAATTCACAAAGTCTTCTCAGACCAACAACGCAAAACAATTGATGATCTGAACCCGGCCATGGTCCTTGGCTTTTCAGCTACTCCGAGGGCGGATATGAACATCATCGTAAGAATATCCGGCTTGGAGTTGAAAAATGAAGACATGATTAAGCTCGATATGCACATAATTCCTCCGACCAACAAAAGAATTATCGGTTGGCAAACCATGCTGAAGGAAATCAAGCAACGCCGAGAACAATTAGAAGGTGCTGCTATGAAGCTTCAGAAGGATAGGAACGTATATATCCGGCCGATCGCACTCATACAAGTAGAAGCAACGGGAAAAGACCAGCGCGGCAAGCGCAATCGTGTCCATAGCCTTGATGCCAAGGACCAACTGGCAGCCCTTGGTGTGCCACCCGATGAAATTGCAATCAAGACAAGTTCGCAGAATGATATTGAAGATGTTGACCTCTTCTCACAAAATTGTTCGGTTCGGTATATCATTACAAAGGAAGCTCTTAAAGAAGGTTGGGACTGCAGTTTCGCATATATTTTAGGCGTGATCCCGAATGTTAGCTCGAACACCAGCATTACTCAACTTATTGGTCGCATCCTGCGTCAGCCATTTGCAACCAAAACAGGCATTAGGGATCTGGATGAGAGCTATGTCTATTACGCAAAAGGAAACTCGGGAGATTTGATTAAACACGTGCAATCAGGATTCAAACACGAGGGCCTTGAGGACCTTGTCGCCAAAGTCAGGCCCCAGAAATCTGTGGGAGAATCTCAAGCGAAGGTTGTAAAGATCAGGAAAGAGTTCAGAAGTAAGTATAAAGGCGCGTTCTACCTCCCCGTCTGGTTGATGATAGAGGAACCAAGGAGAAAACGGAAGTTCACTTATAGCATCGATATCGAACCGTATTTGGATTTTGAGCGGCTCCCTCTTTCGAATGAGTTTGTCGCCACCGTGTCAAATTCCTTGAGCGAAGAAACAAAAGAGAGGAAAACGCTTGCTGTGAGTCTCGACGAAGAGAGTCACACGAAAATTGAAGATGAAGTCACCCGAATGAGTGAAACCAGTGAAATTAGTCTGAGTTATGCGACACGGAGGTTTGCGGAGGTAATAGACAACCCATTTCTCGCACGAAAGAAGGTGCTAGCATTTATTCAGACTCTCGAATCAAAGATCGGTAAACAAAAAGTAGAAGAGCACTTCGGCTTCATTATTGCCGAGCTTGTGAATTATCTGCATGTGTATCGTTTCGAGCGAGAAGAGTACATCTTCAGAAATTTAATAAGTTCTGATAAGCTGGTTCTTGCGGTGTCAGATGATCCAGATCTTGGATACACTTTGCCAAAAGAAGACAGAATTTCGATTGACCGCACGCCGAATTTCTTCACGAAATACCTCTATGAGGACATGGAGATTACAAGCCTCAACACATTAGAAACCAAAGTGTCCAGCATCTTGGATCAACAGGAAAAGCTTATCTGGTGGTTCCGAAACAAAGCGAGTCGAGGATGGTACTCAATTCAAGGATGGAGGCAGAACAAGATCTACCCTGACTTTGTCGCCGCAAAAAGAAAAAGGAATGGGACACTGGAATTAGTTTATGTGCTTGAAAGTAAAGGAGAACAACTACTGGGTAACGATGATACTCAATACAAAAACAAAGTCTTACGCACCATGTCAGACATTAATGTGAAGACGTATCAGACGGAATTGCCATTTGGAAAGGCAAACGACAGAGTTGAATTCTACCTTGTCGAACAAGGTAAAGAGGACTCTGAAATTCGAAAGTTGTTTCGACGTAATGACCAAGATCTTTCCAGTGAAAAGTAGTTCGAGCTGGTTCCCATCAGAATTCCTCAAGACCATTCACCTTCCTGATTGCGGGCCTCCCAGAAGCTATTGCTGTCTCCAAACCTGGGAGAATCTCGTGCCATCTTCTCGCACGTCGGAATCTCGTTTGTAAAACCCTCGATTTTGCAACCATTGTTGCTGGCACCGTTCTTGATGAAACAAGAGGATTACCGTAACTGAGAATCCTTTCTTCGCTCATAC
The DNA here is from genome assembly GCA_049644265.1 of Bacteroidota bacterium. Classification (GTDB taxonomy): domain Bacteria; phylum Bacteroidota; class Ignavibacteria; order UBA10030; family UBA10030; genus JBARRO01. Next base: position 26,239 of record JBARRO010000267.1, on the reverse strand, counting down.
ATTCAGGTGACCGCAATGAAGCAATTGACTCTTTTCTTCTTGGTTGTCATACTCTCGACTCCGGCTCTTTCGCAGGAGCAAACTGTGTTTGATGCTGAGAATATTGAACACGGGGGATACGGGGCGTTCGTTGTGGGTTTCACCAACGTCAACAACGAGTTTGGCGTGCTTGTGGGTGGGAGGGGAGGATGGATTATCAATCACACGTTTGCCATCGGGCTGGGAGGTTACGGAATAGGGAATAACGTCCATTCACTGGTTGAGGGACCTCTCGGACAGCGTTTTATGAATTTCGGGTATGGTGGACTCGACCTTGAATTCATCGTCAACTCCGATGACATGGTCCATTGGTCCATCCACACGCTCCTCGGCGGCGGTTCAGTGGGCTTTAGGGGTGAGCGGGATGATGTGCGTGGATTCGACATGGACATGCACGACGACGAGTTCTTTGTCGCCGAGCCGGGCATTAACCTCGACCTCAATGTCATTTCGTGGTTCCGTGCAAGTGCCGGAGTGCGGTATCGTTATATCAGCGGCGTTGCAAGTGAAGCATCGACAAATGGGAATCTGACGGGCACGTCGGCGGTGCTGACGCTGAGGTTTGGGAAGTTCTGATTTAAAGGTTCAGATTAGCGACAGTTTGATCGCTTTGGAGTGCTCTCCCCTTGTTCTGGAGTTCAACTCCAGAACAGGATCCTGTGCGACAGTTGAACTGTCGCACAACAGAAGGAGGAGTCAGTCCGCCACGCTTTTCTTTTCCACCATCTTATGAATGCGATTCACTTCCATCAGCGCAGCTGAACCGTACCATGGGTGCAACTCCATCGCCAGTCGTCCCGCCTTGATCGCAGGGTCGGTTTCCGTGAGTTTTTGGGCTTCTTCGATTGTTTTCACGTTGAAGAGATAGATTCCTTTGATGTCGCCGTCGTCAAAAAACGGTCCCGCAAGCACAAGCGTCCCCTCTTCCGCCATCCTCATGATGTTCTTCAAATGTGCTTTCTGCAGATTTGCCGCTGTTGCTGAATCCTGATCGCGGTGCGGCCCCGCCTTGAGAAACGCCATAACATACTGCTTCATCCCATACTCGTCGGCGCCGAGGCGCGTGGCGAGAGCTGCATCAAACTCTTGAGCTTTCAGGGGATTGGTGTAGGCAGATAAACAGATAACGAGAAGGCTGAAAAAACGAACGTGGCAGAGGTTTTTCACTGGAGCCTACCTCGGATAGTAATGTCTACAATTGACAATTCACGCAATCTATATCTTCTAACGGCTCACACTGCTCGGAACATGGTTCGACTACGCTCACCATGACTAGGTTTTTCTCTTGTCTATCTACTTATCCTATCTTTTTCTTCAACATTCAACTTTCAACTTAAATCTACAATGGACAATCGTGAATCGACAATTACAGCCTACAACTTCCTTTTCTCTTCCTCCAACAATCCCACTCCCTCCAGAATCTTCGGCACGATCTCGTACTTCTTGAACGGGGGCATAATGTAGGCGCCAGCAACGGAAGATTTTGCTTCGTTGAGAAAGTTGATGGTTATTTCCACGCCGATTGAAGAAGCTTTGTCTCCCGAGGTCCGCAGCTTTTCACGAATCCACGATGGGATTGTCATGCCGGGGATCTCGTTGTGGAGAAACTCGGCGTGCTTGTAGCTTCGCAAAGGCAATAAGCCGAGCATGATTGGAATTTTCCATTGTTCGGTGCGCTTGAGGAGTTGCTCCAGGGTCCGCATTTCGTAAATGGGCTGGGTATACACAATGTGAGCACCCGCGGCAACTTTCTTCTCCAGTTTTTGGATTTCTGCGTCAAGATTATCCGCCATGGCGTTTACCGCGCACGCGACGAAGAACGATGTAGGCTCTTCGATGGAATTTCCCATCAGGTCACGGCCCTTGTTCATGGAGGTTGCAGCGCGGATCAGTCCTGCTGAATCGACGTCAAACACAGACGATGCCTGAGGATAGTCGCCGATATTGGTCGGGTCGCCCGTAATGAAGAGGACGTTCCTGAGGCCCAGCGCGTGCGCGCTCAGGAGCTCAGCCTGCAATCCGATCATGTTCCTGTCGCGGGTCGTCAGATGCATCATGGCTTCGATACCAACCTGATGCTGCACCATCTGAGAGATTGCCAGCGAACTCATGCGCAGCCGGGCTCGTGCTCCGTCGGTAATGTTGATCGCATCGATTCCATACTGATGCAGATACCGTGCGCCGTCGAGGACGGAGGACATGTCCAAACCGCGCGGAATGTCAAGCTCAACACTGGTGAGAAACCTGCTGCCGAGGTTCTTTGCGAAGCGCGATCGCTCATCCCGTCTGGCTTCTTCTGTGGCTACGGAAATCTCAGTCCGGCTGGGCTTTGCGGGAGCCTGTTCGCGGACGGCGACTTCGGGCGGCTTGCCCTTGAATTCATCCAGAACATGGCGCATCGCCCGGATATGCGATGGGGTGGAGCCGCAGCAGGCGCCAATCAATGTCACGCCGGCCTGCAGCAATTCTCTCGCGTATTGAGCCAGGTATTCCGGAGATGTATGATAAAGGGCGCGGCCGTTCAGCAGGGTGGGGATTCCCGCCGCGGGCTGGGCGGACAGGACGACGCCATCCTTGTACATACTTCGGATAATGCTGAACATGCGCTGCGGGCCGACGGTACAGTTTGCACCGACGACGTCGACGCCTTTGCTAATCAGATGCTCTGCCACTTCCACGGGGAACGACCCGGAAAGAATCGAACCGTCTTCGGGAAAAGCCTTCTGGGCAACAATGGGAATCTTGGTCAGCTCCTTGGCGGCTGCGATCGCTTCGTCAAGCTCGTGAAGACTGACGAACGTCTCGAGCATGAGAAGGTCAACGCCGGCTTTCAGGAGGATCTCGATCTGTTCCTTGAAGGCGTCACGCACTTCGCTAAGCTTGAGTTTGCCGATCGGCTCCAGGAGTTTTCCGCTCGGCCCGACCGAACCCGCAACGTAAACGGAATCTCCGGCAGCGCGTCGTGCGATTTCGACTCCTGTCCGGTTTAATTCTTCTACCTTGTTCTCGAAATGATACTGCACAAGGCGCAAACGGTTTCCAGAAAACGTGTTGGTCTGAATAATCTCGGCGCCAGCTTCAATGTATTCGCGGTGAACGCGCTCCACGATGTCCGGATTCTTGATGTTCTGGATCTCGTGGGGAAGCTCATCGTACTCGTACAGGTCGAGGACAGTCCCCATCGCACCATCGCACAGAATCGGTCCCTGCTTCAGCCGTTTTCTAAAGTCGGTCTTCACTCTAGTTCATTTCCTTCGTGCTTGCACGCCCGCCTGTCACTTTGAATTCGCCCGAGGCGGGCAGGCAGGCGTGTTCTTAGTGCCCTTCGTGGTTGACAGAATGGTCTTTAATAAGACCTCGAATATCATTGGCTAAGTCTTCAGGCGTCCAGTCGTTTCCCTTGATGACCTTAACCAGCCTTCCGTCCTGATCGAGGAGGACCGTCCGCAAGGTGTGGTCGATAAGTCCGCCTTCGCCCGGTTGAACGTATAAGTCCAATCCTTCGGCGAGCTTCGCAAGGGATTGCTCGCTCGTTGTCACGAAATCCCAGGTCGCGAAATCAGAAGTGTACGTCTGGCCGTAGGATCTCAGGACCTTCGGCGAGTCAAATTTCGGGTCGAATGAAATGGACACCAAATGCCACTTGTTGCGGAGAGACGCGTCGCGTGCAAGGGCTTTCTGAACTTTGGCAAAACTGGAACTCATCCGGATGCAGAAATCCGGAAGAGGGCAGCGCGTATAAATGAATGTGAGAGCCACAACTTGGCCGCGATACTTGTTCAAGCGAAGGTTGTTTCCGTTCTGATTGGTGTACACAACATCCGGAAGTGGTTCGCCTTCCTTGAACAACTTGCTCAGGAGGAGGGCCTGTTCCGCTGCCTGGTCTGGAACCTCGCCCTTGCCGAGCAGTGTCAGGGAAGCGATCCAGCTTTCTGTCCGTGAGACGGCCAGAAGTCCCTGCACCGAATCTCCCGGCTGGGCAACGTCAAGAAGCGTGGTGTCTTTCACCTTGAATGGCATCGTCATCGCAGCCATGTAATTCGGGATTTCTTCGTGTGCGATCATCACCCGGTGCTTCTCTCTGTCGATCTTTACCACCTCGCCCTTGAGAGGGAACGTTTTGACATCCACCTCCTTGTTGCCCTGATCTTTAGAGCAACTAAGAAGAGAACTAACAACGATGATGAGCGTGAAGGAAAGAATGTTCTTGTTCATGACAATAGTGGTCAGCATTCAATAACTTTGAACATTGAACTTTAAACTCTAAACTTGAAACTCGAAACCCGCACCTACCTTCCCAACGCCAACGCCTCGACAATCTGCACAGCATTCGTTGCGGCACCTTTGCGCACGTTGTCGGCGACAATCCACAAATTGATTCCGTTCTTCACCGTCTCGTCCTTTCGGATCCTTCCGACAAAGACATCGTCTTTGCCGCTTGCATGGAGAGCCAACGGATACACATTGTTCTTTGGATCGTCCTGAAGCACGACTCCTGGAGCGTTACGAAGGATGTCGCGCACATCCTCAGGGGTACAGGATTTATCAAACTCAATGTTCACCGATTCGCTGTGTCCGCTCGCAACCGGTACACGAACTGCGGTTGCGGTAACCTTGATGTTTGCCCCCATGATCTTCTTCGTCTCGTTCATGATCTTGTACTCTTCTTTTGAATAGCCGTCGTCGAAGAATACATCGATGTGGGGAAGGGCGTTGTCGGCTATGGGATGCGGAAATACCGTATCGCCCGTACGGTGTGCGAGCTCGTCATTCAGCTGATTCAGGCCTTTCTTTCCGGCACCGCTCACTGATTGGTACGTCGACACCACGACACGTTTGATCACTTTGGCGTCGTGAAGGGGTTTGAGAACCACAACAAGCTGGATGGTCGCACAGTTCGGGTTGGCGATAATGCCCTGATGTTTGAAGATTTGCTTCCGATTGACTTCGGGGACGACAAGGGGAATTTGCTCCTCGGACCGGAATGCACTGCTGTTGTCGATAACAACCGCGCCGTGTTTGACTGCCACAGGAGCGAACTCAGAACTCACACGTGCACCCGCAGAGAACAGGGCGAATTCAACATGCCGGAACTGGTCCGGTTCGAGGATGTGAACCTGGATCGATTTCCCGTGGAAAGGAATTTCGCGTCCCTTTGATCTCTCCGAAGCGAGCAAGATCAGCCGGTTCACCGGGAAATTTCTCTCTTCAAGGACCTTGACCATTGTCCGCCCGACAAGGCCCGTGGCTCCGACAACTGCGACATCGTGAAGTTTCATTGGTGCTCCATGGTAGAACTTGGAAAGCTGTCAGCAATCAGCTGTCAGCAGTCAGTAGAAGCAGTCCGCTTCTCGCTGACCGCTAGATAAGATCTTCGTAAGTCTCCCTCTTTCGAACAACCCGGATCCGATCTCCGTTCACAAGAATTTCTGCGGGGCGCAATCTGGCGTTGTAGTTCGATGTGTTGACAAAGCCATACGCGCCTGTGGTTAACACCGCCAGGTAGTCCGATTGCTTGACTTTGCAAAGCTCCCGTTCGCGGGCGAGGAAATCTCCCGACTCGCAGATCGGGCCGACCACATCGACTTTCTCGTGCTCGTAGGTGTCGATAATAAGAGGAACGATCTGGTGGTGCGCGTCGTAGAGACTCGGACGCAGGAGATCGTTCATTCCGGCATCAACGACGATGAATTTCTTGGCACCGTTTTCCTTCTGGTAAAGGACCTGGGTCAGGAGGACGCCGGCATCGGCGACCATGGAGCGCCCCGGCTCAAGCCAGAGAGAACATCCCGTCGTGGTCAGGATCGGCAGGATGGCTGCGACGACGTCGGCCGGTGTGGGGATGGTGTCCTGAGTAGCGTCTTCTTTCGGCAGAGCTTCATTCTGGATCGCGTTGAAATACCGGGTGCCAATCCCTCCCCCAAAATCTACATGCGTGAGATGAATGCCTTCCTGGCGGACTTTCTGGACCAGATCGGCAATGTATTTCGCCGTTGCGACAAAGGGATCAACCTTCGTGATCTGAGAACCAATGTGGACGTGAACGCCAACGACCTCGATGGACTGAAGCGTTGCGGCAAAACGGAACGTTTCAAGCGCTTTCACCGCCGGGATGCCGAATTTGTTGGACTGCAGGCCGGTGGTGATGTACGGATGACTTTCTGCGCTGATATCCGGATTGATCCGGAGGGAGACCCGGGCTTTTGCCTGAAGCCGGTTAGCAACCCGTGAAATGGCCTGGAGTTCCTGGACCGATTCGACGTTCAGCGAATGAATGTTCTCCTTGAGCGCATACTCAATTTCGTCCTCCCGCTTTCCGACTCCCGCAAACGCTATTTTGTCGGGCGAAAACCCGGATCGGAGCGCGAGATACAGCTCTCCGGAGGAAACGACGTCCGCACCCGCTCCTTCATCGGCCAGCAGCTTGAGGATTGCCGGATTTGAATTCGCCTTGAGGGCATAGCACACGACGTGATCGTTTTCCCCAAACGCTCCGTTGATTGAACGGTAGTTCTCCACGATTTGGTTCTTGCTGTAGACGTAGAGCGGCGTACCATACTCCTCGGCAATTTCTTTGAGAAGTGTGTCTTCGCAGTAGAACTGGTTGTCTTTGTACTTAAAATGCGTCATGAAAAAGCGGACAGGTTCAGAGTTTAAAGTTCAAGTTTCAAAGTTAAGAACAATGTCAAATCTCAAATGAGTTTTGCATAAATCTACAATCGACAATTTACATTTGTTCAAAATATTTTAACAACGCGTCGGCAAGTTTTCCTGCGCCGAATCGAAACGTATCGACCGCCGGCAGGCCGGTTTCTTCCTCAGTCTTTCCTGACCACTCTTTTGACTCATCGTCCGACAATCCGATGGAATTCATGCCGATTCCCACAACACGCGTTTTCCGGAAATGTGCGACAGAATCTTCATGAATCCTGATGGCTTCCTTGAGGGTTGGAAGCGTATGTCCGTAATCATCCTTCAGTCGTGTCGGCTGATGGCAGAGGATGAACGCGTCCGGCATTGAGCCATGGATCAATCCGAGCGTGACTGCCGAGTACCCCATATGTGTCAATGCCCCCTGACCTTCGACGAATACATACTTGTAGCCCTCTGTGACTGATTGATCAATTTCCTTCTCGATGCAGCCCGCAGTGTAGTCGCTGATGACGGAATCGACGGCGATTCCCCGTCCCCGAATGAGCATGCCAGTCTGACCCGTTGCAACAAAATCCGCCTTGAGTCCACGCTGCTCGAATTCCTTGGTGAGCTGAATCGATGTGGTCATCTTCCCGATATTGCAGTCAGTCCCGACGCTCAAGACCACTTTGGCCGGCCGTGTTTTCCAGCTTCCCTTTGGAATCACTTCCGACTCCGGCGGTATCTTCCGGTAATCGGTGATTGTCACGCCGGTCTCTTTTGCGGTCGTGGCAAAATCAGGATCGTCGGAGAGGATCGTGTGAAGTCCGCTGAGGATATGGAGCTTGTTCCTCATTGCGCTCTTGATGTCTTCTCTCCAGGAATCGGGAAGCCGCCCGCCCGGAGGGGCAATGCCGATCAACAAGTGTGTCGGCTTGAATCGCAACCCTTCCTCAAGATTCTTCACAACCGGGATATCGCCTCCGTATCCCAGGACTTGCCCGGCCGTCATTCCGGGCTTGGTGCTGTCGATAACCGCAACCACCTGCTCGGGCATATACACGATAGCGCCGTTGGCGGTTTTAGAACGCAACGGACTGAATTTTCCCTCCGCGAGAGCAAGAATCCTGCGGCGGTCGTCTTTCATAGAAGTTGATTCACGAGAAAGATGTACGGAGTCCGGATCGCCAGCACAATCGAAAATACCAGCTGGCGGAACGGCTCCAGGCGCATCAGAATCAGAATGATAAGAATACCCATGAACCCGATCTGTCGGAACCGTTCCCCGACACTTTCCGGGAGCAGGGACGAGACGACGTGGGAGCCGTCCAGCGGGGGAACGGGAATCAGGTTGAACACGGCAAGGAAAATGTTCAACGTGATGCCCACCGAAAACATCCTGGTCACAAACGTCGCAGCTTCATGTTCCACGCCTTCCGGGATGCCCTCGAGGGGGCCGATCAACCGGGTGGTGAGCACGTAGAGCAGGGCGCACACAAGCGCAACGACGAGGTTGGAAAGCGGTCCGACGACAGAAACAAGGATGTCGTCGCGCCTCATATTCCGGAAATTCATCGGGTTTACTGGTACCGGTTTTGCCCATGCAATCAGGACCGTCCCGGCCGTCATGAACGAAATGAGCGGAATAAGGATGGAGCCGATCGGATCGATATGGGGGATGGGGTTGAGTGTCAGCCGCCCCATATCCCGGGCAGTCGTATCACCCAGCCGCAGGGCCATATAGCCGTGCGAGATCTCATGCACGACGATGGAAAAGAGCAAAATCGGTAAAACGTAAAGATTGTCCAGAGAAAGACCCTTTCAAAAACGAAAAATTCCCGATGGCCTCGCCGCCGCAGTTCATTCGTCTCGACTGGGTTTCGAGGTCCGACGTCTACTGAGGGCGGTTTCTTTGACCAGCGGGAGCGTTGTCTCTACACTATGTAGCGAAAAAAGGGAAGGAATTCAAGGAGATTTGGGCAAAACGGGCACAAAAAAAGCCTCAGGGTTTTCTGAGGCTTTTGTTCCGGAACGTCGGGGTCCTCCATGGGGGAACAGCGGAGGATCCCTCCGATTCTATCGGAACCGGTTAATCGCTGGCCCACTCTTTCATGGCGTCCCGCAGTTTCTCCATGGCAAGGAGCACAGACTCTCGTGCTTCGGGGGGAAGGAGCTCCAGGATTTCCTCATGCGTGTCGATGTATGCTGTGTTCAACTCCTCTTGGATCTTCTTTCCTTCGGGAGTGAGGAGAATCTGAATAGTCCTGCGGTCTTTCTCTCCGATATTGCGGCGGACGAATTTCTTTTCGACCAGGCCGTCAACAATCCTCGTCAATCGGCTGCTGGAGAGCGCCATGCGTTCCATTAGCTGGTGTACGGACAAAATGGTGTCGTCTTTGAAGCTCAGGATTAACTTGAATTCCGCTACCGTAAGCTTCAGGTGTGACGCGATGCGTTCGCGCTTTACCTGGCAACGGTCGAGCAACTCATAAGTAACGTCGGCCATTGACTTTGCGAGGGTGTTCTCTGATGTCGGCATGGGAATAGTTCCTGATATTGTTAATTCAAGGGTGTGCAGCTAATCATTGACGGTATCAATCATGATGCCAGAAGTCGATGAGAGAATAAGGACATTTTTTGCGTACCAAGGTACGTTGTTTCCCACACTTAACAGAATTGCCCCGCGCAATTTGCAGTGCCAAGAAAGTCGATTTTCTGTTGAAAATTTCCTCAGTCGGTGTGGAGTAATTCATCGCAGACAAATCATCGAAAACGAGCATGATGACGAAGCTTTCAACAATAATTATTTATGGGATGATGGATAATTCAACACAAGGCTCGTAGCTCACGTTTTTTTCCTCTTCCTGCGAATCGATCTCTTCCTCCAGGTCATTCATGCTTCATCACTTACACCGAGTGTTCATTTCATCCCGCGCTCAACTTCATGGCACGACAATTGGCATGTAATTGTGAACAGATCCAGGAAAGCATTCGATGTATTTACCGAGAGAACACTAAGGAGGTCAGACCATGGTTGCGATTTTTGTCATAGCCACAATCCTCACTTGCATCGGGATCGAGATTGCTCTCGACCGCGTCGCCCGGAGAAAACATGCGACAGTACCCGCACGCGCCGTTCAGGCGGCAGACAGATTTCTAATCCCGCGCGGATACTTTCTCAGCCGGGGACACTCCTGGGTGGAACTCCTTGTCAACGGGAACGCACGGATCGGCTTGGACGACTTTGTCCAGAAACTCGTCGGGACCGTCGATACGATTGTCACCCCGACACCGAATGCTCAAGTGAAAAAGGGGGAGAAGTTGTTCACCATCCGTCAGGGAGAGCGAACGTTGACGTTTCTTTCTCCGCTCTCAGGCCGGATCGTTGAGGTCAACCCGACTTTGCCCCTGGAACCCGGAGTCCTGAAACAGGATCCCTACGTCTCCGGTTGGGTGGCAGTCATAGAGCCGACAAACCTGGCTCAAGAACTGAAACCCCTTGCCGTCGCAGAAGACGCCCTGCAATGGCTGCGGGAGGAGATCCGGAGATTCCGCAACTTTGTGAAAGAGCAGGTTTCCCTTCCGGTTCCCGGCGCCCTTGCTCCGGCCAATGTCACGCTGCTTGACGGCGGGATGCCCCTGGCGGGTGTTCTCCAACAGACCGACGGAAAGACATGGCAGGCGTTTGAAAGAGAGTTCCTCGCCACCAACGGCATCACCACAAACTAACCCGGCCGAAAGGAATTTGCCATGCCTCGCTACGGAATGTTAATCGACACGACGGCCTGCATCGGATGCTTTGCCTGCGAGCAGGCATGCGGTGAACGATGGGGGAATCCCGAATCGGAAATCCATAAACTGAGTTCGACCAAGAACACAGCCGTCCAGCAATACGACGAAATTTTTGTGCCAAAACTCTGCATGCATTGTCAGGAACCAACCTGTGCCTCGGTTTGTCCGGTCGGCGCCCTTCAGAAAACCGCAGAAGGCCCGGTGGTCTACGATGCAGACAAGTGCATCGGATGCCGGTACTGCATGCAGGCCTGTCCATTCGATGTCCCGAAGTATCAATGGAATAGCCTGAACCCAAAGGTCACGAAGTGCGACCTGTGCCACGATCGCATCACCAAGGGAGAAAAACCTGCGTGCGTTGTTGCTTGCCCGGCTGAAGCGCGAATTTTCGGTGAGCTCGACGAGCTCATCAAGGAAGCGACGCGACGGCTTCAGGCCAATCCCTCAACCTACGAGCAACACATTTACGGCGTTCGCGAAGCCGGCGGGACCTCGGTTCTCTTCCTGGCAGCAAAGCCGTTTGAGCAGCTCGGGATGAGGACGAATCTGCCCGACCATCCGCTTCCGTCGCTGACCTGGGCGGTCCTCTCAAAGATTCCGAATTACGTGTTCTGGGGCAGCACCATGCTCGCGGGAATCTGGTGGATCACGAACCGTCGGAAGGAAGTGCAGGCCTACGAGAACGCGCTGGAGGCAATGGAACTTCGCAAGCCCAGCAACGGGTCTCAAAACCACGAATCCAAGAAGTAAGGGAGGAATATATGCAACGCCTGAAATTGCCGCGATTAACGTTCTGGTCTGGTGTCTTCTGGGTCATCATGGCACTCGGCATTACATCTACGGTAATCCGTTACGGATGGGGGCTCGGCAGTTCGACCAACCTGAGCGATGAATTCCCCTGGGGTCTATGGATTGGATTCGATATCCTCTGCGGTGTCGGTCTTGCAGCAGGCGGATTTGTCGTTGCTGCAAGTGTCTACATCTTCAACCTCGACCGGTATAAACCCATTCTCCGACCGACGATCCTGACTGCCTTTCTTGGCTACATCCTCGTAATGTTTGGCCTGATGTTCGACCTTGGCAGGCCGTGGAACGTCTGGCACGTGATGGTCATGTGGAATCCGAAATCTGTCATGTTTGAAGTCGGCTGGTGCGTCATGCTCTACTCGACGGTGCTGGCACTGGAATTCAGTCCGGTGGTCTTCGAGCGATTCAACCTGGAAGGTCCGAAAAAGCTTATTCACTCCCTGACGATTCCATTGGTCATCATCGGAGTGATTCTCTCGTCCCTCCACCAGTCGTCGCTCGGCTCTCTCTACCTGATTGTTCCTTCCAAAATCTATCCGCTATGGTATTCGTCGACGCTGCCGTTCCTCTTCCTGCTTTCCGCGGTCGCGGTGGGACCGGCCATGGTGATAATCGAGTCGTTCCTGAGTTCACGGGCATTCAAGCGCGAGATTGAAGTTCCGATCCTTGGCCAGCTCGGCAAGGTATCGGCTGCAGCTTTGGCGATTTACCTCGTTCTGAAGATCGAGGACATTCTGAGCTATCACCTCGGGTCGCTTCTTTTGGAGCCGAACCTGGAGACCGCACTCTTCTGGACCGAAATCATCCTTGGCGTTATCACGCCAATGGTTCTGCTGGCGGTGCCGCGTGTCCGGTACAGCAAACGAGGGTTGTTCATCTCGGCCCTGTTTGTAGTTCTCGGATTTATTTTCAACCGGCTTAATCTGAGTATTACCGCCATAGGGCGGTATTCCTTGACGAGCTATTTCCCGTCGTGGACGGAAGTCTCGATCACGCTGATGATTGTCGCTCTGGGATTTGCAGCATTTCGTCTGGCGGTCAAATATCTGCCGATTTTTCCGCAAGAGCATGAAACCGCACCCGAGACAACAAAGACCCTTGAGGTTGTTTCCTTCAAAGAATTTGCCGGGCAGGATTGACCAGGATTTGACCAGGATTCACGGGATTAGTAGGATTGATAGAATTTTGTAGGACTAAAGGATTTGTTGGATTCGCGAAGCAAGGTCCGAAACGGAGGAATCATGGAGACGAAGCAACAGGAACACAAGGATCGGCCGCCGAATTGCATCTGGATGGACGCAGGAGTCATTGCGTATTACCTGTGCGACAGAAACTTCGACTGCGATCGCTGCCCGTTTGACAAGGTCGTCCGTCAGCGTTACGGAACAAGTGCTGAACCCGGTCCGGGCATGAGCCAGTCTTCTGCTTCGCAGCACCAGAAACACGTCTCCTCAACCAGAGAGCAAGCCGAAGCAGCGCTGGATTCATTTTTCGAGCCGCTGTCGGGCTATGATTTTCCCTCGGACAGAAAGTACGGACCCGGCCACACGTGGGTTCGTGAAGTGAATGAAGGGGAGTACACGGTTGGCATCGACGAAGTCGGCATGCGGCTCCTCGGGTCGATTCAAAGTATCGTGATGCCGCAAGCACCTCTCCACGTCCTGGGCAACGCTCCGTTCGCCTGGCTCATCCATCGTGACGGCGCGATCGCATTGCACGCTCCGTTCGAAGGAACAATTGTGGAAACGAACGCCAAACTCGTTGAGCAGCCAGAATTACTCCAGAGCGATCCCTACGGTGAAGGATGGATTGCGAGAATCGGGGTGGCAGACTCGCCTGACGCGAAGTCTCTCCAGTCTGTCCACGGCCACACAACGCGCGTTCAGACAGAATTGGTGTCCCTGCGCACCGATCTGGGAAAGCAGATGGAAAAAGCGTCGGCTGTCGGAGTCACTCTCCTCGACGGAGGAACACGAATCGATTCGCTCGCAGAAATGATCGGAGAGAAAGTCTTCCTGCAGATGGTCAGCCGGTTGTTCCTTCCCTGAGTCGAGTTTCGCAAGACAATTCCTTTTCCCACGGTTCTGAGCGGACGGTCGGCAAACCATCCGGTTTCCCGACTTTTGGGAATTCTTGCCAAAGTTGCGATTTCTCTCATCAGTCGCATTCATCCTCGCAACGAAATCGTTGAATTTCTCAAAAGCCGGAATGGCATGGATGTTGCCGATATCATGGAAATTCCGGAATTCCCGCCATGAGGTTCACAAAGCTCCTCGGCTTTCGCCTGTTTGTCCTCATTCTCGTTGTTATGGTCATCGGGACAGCTCTGTTCACGACGCTGAATGTGCAGTGGCAATCGCGGCAACATATGGAAAGTACCGTGAGGTCTGCGGTTCGCATCAGCGATATCGTCAAGCGTTCGACGCATTACAGCATGTTGCTGAACAGGCGGGAGGATATCTACCAGATTATTTCCACCATCGGAACCGAGCCGGGCATTGAGGCGATCAGAATCTATAACAAGAAGGGCGAGGTGACCTTCTCCACGGACGACGCCGAACAGGGAAAGAGCGTTGATATGGGTGCCGAAGCGTGCACGGCGTGCCACAGCGGCGACCAGCCGCCGGTTTCTCCCAACCCGCAGGAACTCACGCGCATCTTTCATTCGCCCAAGGGTCACAGGATTCTCGGAATGATCACGCCGATCCGTAATGAAGCCAAGTGCTCCAACGCCGATTGTCATGTCCACCCGGCCTCGCAAACGGTACTCGGCGTTCTCGACGTGATGCTTCCGCTGAAAGACGTCGATGCGCTTCTCGTACAATCGACACGTGTGCAATACGCAAGTGGTCTGGCGCTCGTCGTGGTGGTTATTGCGGTCACGGGATTATTTATCTGGCTTGTCGTCAACATTCCGGTTCGCGGACTTACCGGCGCGGTGCAGCAGGTCATCAAGGGCAATTTCGACCAGCGCATCCCCGTGCGTGCCGCCGACGAGATTGGGGTCCTGGCGAATTCCTTCAACCTGATGACGGATGAACTGAGTCGTGCCCGCGGGGAAAATAAGCGTTGGACAGAAACGCTGGAACAACGGGTTTCAGAGAAGACGGAAGAGTTGCAGCGCGCCCAACACCACCTGATTCAAGTCGAAAAAATGGCGTCCCTGGGCAAACTTGCAGCGACGGTTGCCCATGAGCTGAATAATCCTTTGGAAGGAGTGCTGACGTATGCAAAGCTCCTGAAGAAGCGGATTCAGCCCGGCACGCTTCGGCCCGACGACCATGCCGTTGTTCAGCAGGAACTCACGCTGATTGCCGACGAGACTGCACGGTGTGGCGCAATTGTCAAGAACCTTCTGCTGTTCTCGCGTCAGAAGGTCGGGCAGATGCGCGAAGAAGACCTCCGTTCGATTGTGGAGCGGAGCACGATGCTGATCGAGCATCATTTGAAAATGCACGCCGTGAAGCTGGAGAAGGAGCTCGGGGAGCAACCCGTCCAGATCCAGTGCGATGCCGCCCAGATTGAACAAGCACTCCTCGCCCTGGAGATCAATGCCGTCGAAGCAATGCCGGAAGGAGGGATCCTGACACTCGGCCTCCGGGCGACTCCTGACGGAAACCATGTCGAAATCTTCATCGCAGACACCGGCGTCGGGATTGCCCCGCAGGACATTCCGCATATTTTCGAGCCGTTTTTTACGACCAAAGAAGAAGAGAAGGGGACCGGGCTCGGACTCGCGGTGGTGTACGGTATCGTCGAGCGACACGCCGGAACAATCGACGTCCGATCTGTCCTACGTCGGGGAACTTCCTTTACCATCAAACTTCCGGTGAAGAACATTCCTGTACGCGAATTCACCAAAGTCGGAATCTCATAGACGAAGGAACTTATGGCAGAAACCACAGTACTTCAACCAGGGCTTCCAAGCCTTCTTGTTGTCGACGATGAATTCGTCGTCCGCGATTCGCTTTCCAAATGGTTCCGTCAGGACGGCTACCGCGTGGAAACGGCCGAGGACGCCAATCACGCGATCAAGCTGATGGAACAAGGTCCGTGGGATGTCATCCTCGTGGACATCAAAATGCCCGGGATGAGCGGCCTCGACCTGCAGAAACGACTGAAAGAGATTGATAAGAATGCAGTGATCATCATGATTACAGCATTTTCTTCCGTCGAAAGTGCAGTACAGACTTTGAAGGAAGGCGCATTCGACTACATCACGAAGCCTGTGGATCCGGACCATCTTTCGCATCTTGTGGAGAACGCTCTGCGTCAGAAACATCTCTCCGATGAGAATGTGCGGCTCCGGCAGCATCTGACATCGCTCATGAGCGGAGACGAGCTGATCGGAGAAAGTCCGCAAATGAAGAAGGTGCTGGAGCTCGCAAAAACGGTGGCCGAGACGGATACGACGGTCATGGTTCGGGGGGAGAGCGGAACAGGAAAGGAACTGATTGCGAGGATGATCCACACGAACAGCGCACGGCGGTTCTTTCCGATTATTCCCGTCAATTGCGGAGCCGTGCCGGAGAGTTTATTGGAGAGCGAGCTGTTTGGACATGAGAAAGGGGCTTTCACCGGTGCGCAATATCGCCGGAAGGGAAAGTTCGAGATGGCCGATGGGGGAACGATCTTCCTCGACGAAGTCGGAACCATCGGGGCTAAAATGCAGGTCCAACTTCTCCGGGTGCTCGAGACAAAACAGTTCACAAGAGTTGGGGGAAACGAAACCATCAAGAGCGATTTTCGAATCATCTGTGCCACAAATCGGGATCTTGAGGCGGCGGTCAAAGAGGGACAGTTCCGCGAAGATTTGTATTACCGGCTGAATGTATTCACGATTTCAATCCCGCCGCTTAGGGAGCGAAGAGGAGACATTCCCATGCTGGCGCAGTATTTCCTGAGGAAGTATGCGCGGGCGATGAACAAACCGGTGGGGGAGATTGCTCCCGCCGCGCTCGACCTGCTCATCCGGTATGACTGGCCCGGAAACATCCGCGAGCTCGAGAATGTCGTCGAACGCGCGATGGTTCTTGCGAAGTCCGGCAATGTGAAGCCCTCCGATCTTCCGTTTCAGCTCTCTGAACGGACTATTCCGGCGAATGGGGATACGCTCAGCTCCATGGAGCACGTGCACATTGCGGATGTTCTGAATCGCACACACTGGAACATCACACGGGCAGCCGAGATCCTCGATATTGACCGTGTGACGCTCTATAATAAGATTGCGAAGTACGGGCTCAAAAAGCCGTGATCGATGCCTTCTCTCCTGCTCCTTCCACTTCCTTCCGGCGGGCCCGTGCAGGAGGAATCCTACTCCTCCCTGCGCTCTGATCTCGAGCGGGTCTTTCGTCTCCCTTCGGTCCTTGCAAGAAGTCCGCTGGCCGACCTTTCCTTCGCGTATGACTCCTCGCGAAATCAGTACTATTCTACTGCTCTCCTGTCGAGCATTCTCGAGATCTATCCGAAGTACGACGGTAAAATTCTCGCCGTTACGTCCATGGATCTGTATGTTCCCGTGCTCACGTATGTTTTCGGCGAAGCCCAGCTCGACGGCACCGCAGCCATCGTTTCCACGTACCGGCTCCACGAATCGTTGTACGGCCTTCCGGAAGACGATACGCTCTATCGGGAGCGCGTGGTCAAGGAATGCGTGCATGAGCTTGGCCACACGTTCGGACTGGTTCACTGCCATAACTTTGAATGCGTGATGCACTCATCGAGTGCGGTGGAAGAAGTGGATTTGAAAAAAGCGGAGTTTTGTGAGAGATGTGAAGGGATGCTAGGACTCAACCCCCCCTCGCAGTAGACCCTTGGAGGGTACGGATCCATGAGAGTAGGGCTTTTATCCCCCTTCTTTAGCTTGTTAGAGAAGGCCTGCCCGCCATTTGTTTTGGCGGGGGGGGTCTCAAAAGGGGGATGAGTCCAGCACAAAAGAAAACTACGCAATTGCGTATTGATTGGAAATCGGGGAATTCTTAGCGTGGGGCATGTCTCGGGTAACGTTAGAGATGGCCACAGAACTCGCCCGCATTCTTCGAAAAAACCAAACAGCAACAGAGCGGATTCTCTGGAACTCGCTCCGGAACCGACAATTTCTCGGTAAGAAGTTTCTTCGACAGCATCCGATCTTTTTCGATTACGAGGGCAAAGAAGCTTTTTTCATTGCGGACTTCCATTGCCACGAACACCGCCTGGTGATTGAAGTTGACGGTAAGAGCCACGATTATCAGAAGGAGTACGATGACTACCGGACATACATCATCAATTGCCTCGGTATCAAGGTTGTTCGTTTCACAAATGAAGAAATCGAGGACAGACTCGGTTTGGTGCTCCAAAAAATACGAGGAATAGTCTTGGCTTCAGGACTCAACCCCCTGACGCAGTAGAGCTCCGATCCCCCTTCTCTAACCCCGTTAGAGAAGGGGGAGATCTCAATAGGGGGATGAGTCCAGAAACCCTGGAGATTCTTTCTCAGATCTAAGACAGCAGTCGGCTCTTACATTGCGTCTTGCTAAGATAATCTGTACTTTTTCTCAAGCCGTTGCCAGAGGGGCCTCAGCAACCAAGCTTACCCCTCCGAGCTTACTCCGGATTCAAGTGAAGCCCTTTCGAACAAAAACTCGACACTACTTATCCATCGCAGCCTTTGTCGTTGTAATTCTCTTTCTGAGCCTGTGTGTTTCTTTGTCGAACGCTCAGTAATGGCGCCTAGCGAACGGATCCGATGACGGAAATTTTCGGGCCTTTGAACTCAGAGTTGCGCCTTCAGATCCCAGAATTGTTTATGCTGGGGGATCCGATGGCGTCCATCGAAGCACTAACAGTGGCGAGAGTTGGACATACAGAGGTGGGTATACATGCGTAATCCTCTCCATCGATCCCGTAAATCCTGAGATAGCCCACAGGGCAGGTTGGTTACGCGATGTACAAAACCACAGATGGTGGGATCTCTTGGAATGATATGCAATTGTACTCCGACATCCCGATCTACTTCATCGAAACCGATTCCAGTCCCGAGAGAAATGTCTATGCATCCAATGGTTATGTGCTTGTTCGAAGATCTCATCAGGCAGTCACGTGGGATACAATTGAAGTTCCAGTTTCTCCGGTCTCACTTTCAATTTTGAAATCCGATCCCAACATTCTTTGCATCGGTTCTTCCGACGGTGTATATAGAAGCACAGACCGAGGGCAGACCTGGGATTCACTTGGACTTTCCCAGCTCCACACGGCGATACTCGTGCAATTTGATGAACGGACTTCAGAAACAATCTATGCGGCACTCCAGAATTCGAGAACTTATGGACATGGGATCTACAAGACCACGGATGGAGGGAAAAGTTGGTTCGAGAAGAACAATGGCCTCGACACAAACAACGTAGGGCGATTCATATCGAATCCGAAAAGGCCTGAAGAATTGTTTGTGTGTACTCCTGGGGGAATCTATCGAAGTACTGATGCTGCAGATCATTGGTCACTGATGAGCCCAATTTCGCCCTCAACCGTCTCTGCCCTTTGCCTCGATACGATTGGAACGGGGAGAGTTTTCATTGGCTCCTATGGTATACATGGGATTTACTATCTCGATCTGACGACTAGAGTTGAGGATGTTCATCGTTTAAGGCCGGAGACGAGCGCTCTTGGTCAGAATTTTCCAAATCCCTTCAATCCTTCAACATCGATGGAATACTCTCTACGAGCCCCGGATTACGTCCGCGTTGTGATTCTGGATGTCCTGGGAAGAGAAATCAGAACAATTGTTAACGAAGAGCAGAAAATCGGTTTACATCGGATTCATTGGGAAGGAAAAAACGATGTGGGTCAAACAGTTGCAGGCGGAGTGTACTTCTACAGACTTGAAACCAGTGATTTCGTTATGACAAAAAAAATGCTGTTGATTCGCTGATCTTTATCCCCCTTCTCTAACTCCGTTAGAGAAGGGGGAGATCTAAAAAGGGGGATGAGTCCAGAAAACACCAGCTTCTCATCAAGCTCTCATCGCTGACCGCTGACCGCTGACTGCTTCCTTCCTACCCCCTCGGATGAAACGTCCGATGGACTTCCTTCAGATACTCCCTGTCAATGTGCGTATAGATTTGCGTGGTTGAGATATCGGCATGTCCCAACATCTCCTGCACCACGCGAAGATCCGCTCCTCCCTCCAATAAATGAGTCGCGAACGAATGGCGGAATGTGTGAGGGTGAACCTCTTTCCTTATTCCGGCGTCCGAAGCATACTTTGAGACCATTTTCCACACTGTCATTCGGCTCAGGCCCGTTCCTCTTCCGTTAAGAAACAAAACGTCGTGAGACTTTCCTCCCTTTGAAAGGTGAATGCGGGTCTGTTTTTGATATTGCCCGATCCACTTCTGTGCCGACTTGCCGATCGGCACAAGACGCTCCTTGGAGCCTTTCCCCATCACAAGAATCAACCCCTCATCAAACAGAAGATTCGATTGTTTGAGCGTAATGAGTTCTGACACGCGAAGCCCCGACGCATACAATGTTTCAAGGATTGCGCGGTCACGAATCCCAAGCGGTCCACGGATATCCGGTTCCCTGAGAATTGCCTCAACTTCTGCGATACTCAGCACCTCCGGTAGGTTCTTGGTCCTCTTCGGGGTATCGACGTTCTGCGTCGGATCGTCTGCAGTTTCTCCCTCTCCCAGAAGAAAGCGATGAAAGCCACGAACGGCCGAAAGAGTTCTCGCAATGCTCTTTGTTGACAGCCCCATCCGATGAAGGACGTGAATAAAGTCACTGACGTGTTTTTCTGTGACTTTCGCCGCGGAGTCTACACCAGCATCGGAGAGGAACGAGCGGTATTTTTGGAAATCGAAGGTATAGGAATCCAGCGTTTGTTTCGAAACACCCTTTTCAAGGCGAAGAAAATCAAAATGCCTGCCCAATTGACGGTCGAGCGGGGTGGTGTTGCTTTTCTTTGTGGGGGGAACCAATCGCTTCTTCATCGCAAACGCCAGGCAGGAAGTTGAGGTCTCAGGCAGCCCTGAAGGTCCGGCGGGCCCAGCCTGAAATGTTGCCGACAAGAATTGTCACCGCACATCCGATGAAGGTATGCCACGTGAAGTCAATGGTGGAGTACGTCAGCACAGCAACCATGGCGGATAATCCCGCAACGAATCCAATGTACGCATCCATTTGGATCGTTTTCTTGAAGAGAAGACCAAGAAAGAACGTGCCAAGGAGGCCGCCGTACGTGAATGAGGCGATCTTCAGGCCCAATTCGACAACGGGGTTCCTTGTGTCGGTAAAGAGCATTGCACCTCCGATCAACATGATTCCCCAAAACAGCGTGAATACCTTTGACCAACGAATCTCCCTCACATGGTCGAGCGACCTGCCAAGGTCGGTCATTTTGAACAGGTCGAGGAATGTGGATGATGCGAGAGAACTGATGGAGGAGGAAAGAGTCCCCATGGCCGATGCCAGAACCCCCGCCACGACCAAGCCCGCAATTCCCGTGGGCAGGTTCTCAACGATAAATTTTGGGAATATTTCATCTGAAGAAGAAAGGCCGAGTTGCTGAAACGGGACGCCGCCGTAGAACGCGAACAGACACAGGCCAAGAACAAGGAAGAACGCGAACTGGAGGACGATCAACGACGCGTCGAGCATCAGAGCCCTCTGGCTGTCCCATTTGGTTTTGCAGCCGAGGAGGCGCTGCACAAGTAGCTGATCGGTGCCGTGCGAAGCCATGGTGAGGAACGTACCGCCGAGCAGTCCGCCAACGAGGGTATAGGGGGATGAAAGGAAATCCATGAATCCCGTCCCCCAACTCGGGTTGAATATTTGAAATTTGTCTGCACCGTTGGCCGTAGCAAATTGCACGACATCCGTCCAGCCATTGGGGAGACGGTGGAGGATCAGGAACATCGACGCTGCTGCGCCGCCGAGATAGATAAACATCTGGACAACATCCATGGCCACGACGGCCCGCAGACCGCCAAGATACGTATAGACCAGCGTAAACACGCCGATCATCAGAATACTGGTGGGATAATCAAATCCCGTGATGAGATGGACAGGAATGGCCGTTGCGAAGAGTCGGACGCCCGAAGCAAGAACCCGCGTGACAATGAACACGGACGATGTGAACTTCCGCAAGGACATGCCGAACCTTTTTCCCAGGAAGTCGTAGGCGGTTTCGAGATCGCCTTTGTAGTATGCGGGGATGAACACGACGCTGACGAGGAGCCTGCCGATAAAATAGCCGAAGGCAAGCTGGAGGAACATCATATTGCTCTTGTAGGCGAGCCCGGGAATACTGATGAAGGTGAGCGTGCTGGTTTCGCTTGCAACGATGGAGAATCCGACCGACCACCACGCCATTTCCTTGCCGCCGAGGAAGTAATCGCGGGTTGTCTTCTGTCTTCCCGAGATGAGAATGCCGGCAACGGTGACGCCGACCAAATACAGGACGACAATGGTGTAGTCGAGAAGGGTGAACCCCACGGTAAACTCCAGGAATTCAGTAAGGGAAGAAGAGAGCGGATTCCCGCCCGAAAGGCACTAGCTCTTTATGGCTTTGGCGACGGAGTCGAAAATGCGGAACGCCCGGTCGAGATGGGAGATCTTGATCAGCGAATGGACTTTTTTGTTCATGCCTGCGAGCTTGACGACGCCGGAATGCTCCCGCATCTTGCGTTCTGCAATGAGGAGAGCGCTCAATCCGCTGCTGTCGCAGAAATCGACGTCGGAGAGATCGATCACGAGTTCCTTGGTCTGGGGCGTGCAAAGGATCAGGAATTCCCCCTTCAATTCCGGAGACACGGAGGCGTCGAGCTTTCGCTCTTTGACTTTGATGACGACTGCGGTTCCGTTCTTTTTTATTTCGAATTGCATACGGATCTCTGCAAACGCGTTAAAACATATCCAGACATCTTAGGAGGCTTCGGTACGCCGTTGGATTGCTCGAGGTCGCCCGGGTTTGAATCTGGAAGTTGTAGAATTGATCTCCCTGTTCTTTTGCGAAGCTGACGCGCAACGGTGCGTTGGACTGGCGGCACAAGAATGCGCTCGGAAGAGCGAGGCCGAAATTCAGATCCACGGCTATGTCGAATGTACTTGTTTTCATCTTCCGAAGCAATTGCCCCCGGGGAACAAACCAGGTGTTGACATCCTGGAGCGTGTACGTCACCGTCTTGACAGCCTGAGCTCCTCCGACATTTGCCTTCAGGTCATCGCGAACGAGGAGCAGCATACTGCCGGACGCGAAACGGCGCGAGAGATATTTCAGGACGGTCTGTGTGGACTCCCAATCAAGTGCGGATTCGGGGAAGAGGACGAGGGCCCGACGGGCACGCGAGACAGCTTCCGTAAACCGGATCGCCTCATCGCGATTCTTACGAAAATAGAAACGGGAGTACCATAATCCGATTTTGAGCCTTGTCCGATCGAGCATGTCTTCGGTGCGTTTGCCTACTTGCGCATGCGTTCTTGAAGCGCCTTGATCAGGTTGGTTACATACGTCTGGTCGAAGAAGTAATACCGGAATTCGATATTGATGCGCTTATAGTTGTCGTTGGAGGCGCTGACACTCTTGGAGCCGTCGAGCCAATCGGTGTTTGTGAGGGCTGCTTCGCCGGAAACCGTGACAGAAAAGAACTCACTGAAGAAGTAATCAAAGCCAACACCCCCAAGATAATTGATGTCCATCTTGTTGAACGAGGCGAAATTCGTCGCATACACGCCCGCATCGCTATGAGGGTCAAAGTAAATCCCTCCGACGCCTCCGAAGACAAACGGATTGAACGCGCTGTGGGGAAGGACGTCATAGCTCAAATACAGGTTTCCCGACAACAGTGTCGTGGTGTTGTTTGTACTACCGGTCTTCCATCCAAGCTGACCCGCCCCGAACATCGCACGAATACCGATATGCTCATAGATGGAGTAGCTCAAATTAAGGCTTCCTCCCGGCTTGAGCAGACCCTCGTTTCCGTCATAGGCGAAGATGTACAGGGAGCCACCTGCCCCGACACCAAATTTGTTACTGCGCATCTGAGCGGTGCTCGCACTTGCCATGACAACGACGGCAAGAAGGATAGCGGCGAACCGGAGAATGTTCCGTTGCATAAAACCTCCTAAGTTAATGATCTGAAGGTTACTGGACGTCGTATGAAGTAAGGATCTTGACAAATTCTTTTTCGTCGAGGATCGGAACGCCGAGCTTCTGAGCTTTCTCATACTTTGTTCCCGGTTCAGCGCCCACCACGACAAAATCTGTGTTCTTGCTGACACTCGATGTGACCTTCCCCCCAAGCGTCTCAATTTTTTGCTTCGCTTCTTCGCGCCCCATCGATTCCAACGTTCCGGTGAGGACAAGCGTCTTTCCGGAAAACGGAGATCCGGTGACTGCCCTTTTTTGTTTCTCCTCCATTCGGACGCCCGCGGTTCGAAGCCGTCCAACCAGCCTCCGGTTGTGACCTTCCTCGAAGAATCGAACGACGCTGTCGGCTATTCGGGGTCCGATTCCCTGAATCACTTCCAGCTCTTCCTTCTTCGCTCCCATGATCCGGTCGATCGTCGGAAGGTCGCGCACGAGGAGCTGTGCGACACCCGCGCCGATATGCCTGATTCCAAGGGCAAACAGAACCCGCGAAAAAGGCCGGTTCTTACTGTCCTTGACTGCATGAAGCAAGTTCTGAACACTCTTTTCCCCCCATCCCTCCAACCTGCGAATCTTCGACCGTTTCTTATGAAGGTCGTAGATGTCGGCGTAATTCCGGAGGTAGCCGAGGCGGACAAACTCATCAATAATCGCCTCTCCGAGACCCTCGATATCCATTGCGCCACGATGGGCGAAGTGCTGAATGCGTCCCCGAATCTGAGCCGGACACTCGCTGTTCTCGCAATAGTAGTTCGCTTCTTCTTCGGGACGGACGAGTTTTGTGCCGCATTCCGGGCATTCACGCGCAAACGCGAAAGGCCTGGTTCCCGACGGGCGCTTGCCCTGCACAACCCCGCTTACCTTGGGAATGACATCGCCGCCTTTTTCGACAACGACCGTATCCCCCGGCCGCAGGCCCAATTCCTGGATATAGTCTTCGTTGTGCAGTGTCGCACGGGAGACCGTCGTGCCGCCGATAAATACGGGCCTCAATTCTGCGACGGGAGTCACCGTTCCCACACGCCCGACCTGAAAGATGATCCCATCGAGCACGGTCTCCGCCTTTCGCGAGGCGAACTTGAATGCGATCGCCCACCGGGGGCTTTTTGCGATTGTCCCCAACTCCTCCTGCTGCCGGAGGGAATCGACTTTGACGACGACTCCGTCAATGTCGTAAGGCAGATCCTCGCGTCGTTCCTCCCATTCCTTCCAGTACTCGACCACGTCGTCGACACGGTCGCAAAGCCGTACGTGTTCGCTTACCGGAAACCCCAGGCTCCGAAGGAGCTTGAGATTTTCATGATGACTGGAAAGCTGAAACCTCTCCGCGCGGAGAGCATACGCAGAAAAATTCAACGGCCGTTGTGCGACGATTTTCGGGTCCTGCAACTTCAGGGTCCCGGCTGCGGAATTCCGCGGGTTGATAAACGTCTTTTCTCCCGCGAGCTCACGTTCCTCGTTCATCCGCCGAAAATCGTCCCGCTTCATGAACACCTCGCCACGCACTTCAATGCCCTCGAGGCCTTTGCGCGGGTTCACGAGTTGTAACGGGACGGAACGGATCGTCCTCAGGTTGTTTGTAATGTCGTCTCCCTGAAGACCGTCGCCCCGTGTTGCTCCCCGCACAAACTTCGTTCCCTGATAGAGCAGACTGACGGCCAGGCCGTCAAACTTCAATTCACAAATGTATCGGTACGGCTCTTTCCCCAGAAGGGAACGGACACGACGGTCAAAATCCCGGACCTCTTCTTCGCTGTACGTGTTTGAGAGACTTAACATCGGTACAGCGTGCGTGACAGTCGTAAACTCCTTGACCGGCTGGCCACCGACCCGCTGGCTCGGCGAGTCATCCGTCACAAGCTCTGGATACTCGCGCTCCAGCTCCAGTAACTCACGCATCAGCCGATCGTACTCTTCGTCAGAAACTGACGGCTCTGCGAGCACATAATACCGGTAGTCATGCTCGCGGATTCTCTCCCGGAGCAACCCGGCTTTCTTTGCTACCGTTCCACTTTTTGCTGCCGGCGCCATGCAGAGTCAGGACCGCTGCTAAAGGTTTCTGAGAGTCGACTCTGAAATGATCGCATTGCGAAGAACGGCGCCCCGTTTTCCAAGAGCGCCAAGGTCCTTCCCATTTAACTGAAAATTCGCACCGCCGGCATTGCCCATGGTCACAGAAAACTGGTCCCGGGCAATCCAGGTTTTCCTTCGTTTCGGCGGAAAAAGGTATTCTTCGGTCTTTTTGCCATCAATCAGAATGCTCATCCAGACAGAATCAAGGGTGAACATCTCCAGGCGAAGGCTGTCGACTTTCGGAGGAGTCGTCACGGGTAGTGTCGGGGGGGCAACGGAATCTATTTTGATGGTTGCCGCCTCGGTTTCCTTGACAACGCGGTCAAACGGAATTTCAGAAACCGGTTTTGAGGGAACCGGGTTTGAGTTGGAATTCGACAGAAGAAGTGCGACAACGACTGCTCCGAGAATGATGGCTCCGAAAATAATTGTGCGCTGGAGTTGTGACGAAATACGCGGCATGGAAGGAGCGGCCGGTTCGGAAGTCTGCGGTGGAGTCCGACGGGGCTGGGTATCCGGACCCTGAGGGTGACCCTCGAGCTTCGCCGCATCGTATTGTTTCATCAGATCGTCAGGACTGAGGCCCACCGAGGCGGCATACTCGCGAAGGAACGCCCTGACGTACGTCTGGGGAAGGATCGAAAACTTTCCTTCCTCCATCGCTTCCAGAAATCTCTGATTGATCCGTGTCTCGGCAGAAATATCCGTCAGCGAGACTTGTTTTTCAAGTCGTCGCTTCTTGAGTTCAGCTCCGAGGGTTTCGAG
>JBARRO010000266.1:0-7537 GCA_049644265.1 Bacteroidota bacterium | reverse complement strand
GCACTGGAGTATCCTCACGTGAAAATTGCCGGATATCGGAACGGGTACTTCTCAAAAAGCGAAGAGGAAGGAATCGTTCAAACAATTGCCGAGTCAGGGGCAAATATTCTCTTCATCGGCTTCGGTTCGCCTAAGAAAGAATACTTCGTTGAAGAGTGGAAGGAGCGTTTCCGGGTCCATGTTGTTCATGGAGTCGGAGGATCGTTCGATGTGTATGCAGGAAAGACAAAACGAGCTCCGTTTTGGATGCAAAACGCAGGACTGGAATGGCTCTTCCGTCTCCTTCAGGAACCTCGCCGCATGTTCTGGCGTTACCTGAGCACCAACACGGCGTTTCTCTTGCTTGTTTCAAAAGAATTGTTCAAAATGTATTTTATGGACCGTTCGCCAGGGGGCAAACGCCCGGTTTGAGGCGATCGCTCACGTCACTAACCAATCCCCCAATTGCATCCCCCAACCAACATATTTAAGAGAAATTGGCGAAACGCCTTTATTCTGCTTGCAATCTTTGTTGACTCAATTGCCGTGGCCCTCAGCGGAGTCGGGGGATATTTTTTTAGAACAGCCTTCCCCCATCTGGCCCCGCTCAATCCAGTAGTTTTTGCTTACATCGTGGCGCTGGTGTGGTTCCTGCTTCTTTGTTTTTCGTCGGTCTTGGGTCTCTATCGCGCGGCGTACCACGCGAGCACCCGAAAACAGTATGCCCTCTTTATTAGAGCATACTTGTACACGGTTCCATCCGTGCTATCGTTCTTTTACATCGCCCAGTGGGAGGATTTCCCACGAAGGTTTACGTTCGCCCTCTTCTTTTTCCTACCATTTCTTTTTCTGCTCGGTCGCTGGATTCTTAACCAGTTCAACGCGTTTATGCAAGAGAGAGGCTTTGGAATTCATAACGCGGTCATCGTCGGATACAATGGTCTGGCTGATAGAATCCTCAGCAGGTTTGAAACTGTTCCCGAGCTTGGATACAGAATCAGAGCTGTAGTGTCCGATGGCAACAGTAAACATCGTTCCGCCCAGGATGAGAATGGCACGGTTAAACGCTACAAACTCACAGAGCTTTCAAAGGTGTTCCTGGATGAGAAGATCGAGGGTATTTTTGTGCCTTCGTTCGATGAAGTTGCAGAGTTGCCGTCACTAATCAAGGCATGTGAAAAACACAAGGTAAAGCTGAAGATCCTGTCCGCGGAATCGGAGGATCTCCTCCGCTTTCTCTATATTCACGACATTGCTGGGATCACGCTGTATGCTCCACCCCGAAGGAAAACGGCCAGAATCAAGAGCGTGGCAAAGCGCCTTTTTGATATCTGCGGTTCCCTTATGATGCTGCTAGTCCTTTCGCCGGTATTTCTGTCTGCGGTCATCGCCATTTTCATGGAGAGCGGCTTTCCCATCTTCTTCAGGCAGAAACGAGCTCTGGTAAAAAATGGAAAGAGGTTCGACTTCTTCAAGTTCAGGAGTATGCGGAAAGGGGCTGAAGCCGAACGGGAAGAACTTGGCAAAGCGAACAAAGCTTCGGCTGGGCTCTTTTTTGTAGAAAATGACCCCAGGGTAACCAAAGTCGGCAAAATTCTCCGGAGGTTTAGTATCGACGAACTTCCTCAGCTTCTGAATGTCTTGCGCGGTGATATGAGCCTCGTCGGCCCGCGTCCCCTTGCACTCGCAGATCTTGATGAAATCTCACCAGAAAACAAAATGAGAGGGTATTACGAAAAGCGGGGAGAGGCAAAACCTGGCATGACCGGACTCTGGCAGATCTCTGGCAGGAGGGAAGTCGGTTTCCGCGAAATGGTCCTTCTCGACCTCTATTATATTGAGAACCAGTCGATCATGTTCGACCTCGAGATCCTATTTGCCACCATCCCCGTCGTCGTGTTTGGCAAAGGCGCCTACTAGCGGAGCAAGCAGTGGTGAAAGGGTGCAGAGGAGCTGGGGAGATCTCAATTGTCGAGCTGAAGCTCAACTTACAGGCAACACACCTCCCCTTGAAAAGGGGAGGCCGGCTTGCCCGCCATGCTCCATCTTGTGGCGGGCCTGCCCCTGCCTACCGGCAGGCAGGCGCCGTGCTTCCGCGCTCTTGCGTCCGCCCCGCCTGTCATCATATGTCTCGTAAACGGCGGGCAGGCGTTTTCTGGCGGAATCTTTTGGCGGGGTGGGGTAGGAAAAGCAAGCAGGGGTGAGAGGGTGCCGGGGTGCTGTGGGAGGTCTCCATTGTCGAGCTGAAGCTCGACTTACAACCGCAGCTCTATCCTGCCGGGACTTCAGATCTTTCGGAATATGGTGAAGGCAACAATTCCGTAGAAAATCAGATCCCCACTAGGAGCATGTGGGGATGACGGTTCCTCTTCATTACACGAAAGACGTCCTATTCATTTGCACCCGTGGCGAGATTGCACTCATTTCCCAACTCGCATCAGCGAGAATCCGTGCAATCAGCGAGTGTCCGCGACAGGCGCCGTTACATCGAACACGATCTTCCAATTCCCATCCGCGCCCTTCCTCCACACGTGCACGTAGTAACCCTTCTCTATCGTACTGTTGTGGATTTCCGGAGCCATCTGCACATATCTTCCATACGTGTATCCAAGATCGCCGGACGATGCAATGTCGCCAGACATCGGCTCAATCGACAACGAATCGACGGTCTTCGAGACGTACGATTTCACTGAGGTCTTTCCGACGACAGGCATGGCCCCGTTTCGGTGCATGCGGGATTCGGTGCTGAGATAGGAGTTGTAGGCCTCAACAGGAGATTGGTTTACGGAGAGGCGGGAAAAAGAACTGTCCAGGGCGAGTAGAATGCCAGGAAAGTTTCGAGTTTCAAGTTTAAAGTTTAAAGTTGGGAATGCGCTTTTTTGAAGCGGCTTGCCGAAGTACGATGCAGCTTCCTTGGGCGCCTGAATTCCCAAATCCAATGCTACCTTCCACGTTCCATCAGATTGTTTTTTCCAGACCGATGAAAAGAAACCATAGCTCACTTGTTTCTTTTTCATCGTCTGATCGGTGAACCGGGATGGGCCCACGTCGTAACCGAGATCGCCGGCTGCGGAGACTTCGCCGAACATCGGCTCCCATTCGAGCTTGACCTTTGGTCTCGGCGACGGGATCGGGTTCTGCTTCGACCATTCCTTGAACACTACCGGATGCGGCCGGAACACGATGCCGCTGTCGGCGAAGTATTGCAGGAACGATTCGCGGATGCTGGTCTTTTGGCAGGTGGCGGCGAATTGACGCTCGGTGGTAATTAGAGATTTAAGATGTCGAGGAACTTGAGTGGATTGAGATTGAGCGACTGCCAAGTAAAAGAGGAATAGTGGAATGACAAGGTTGGGGCGCATTTTTTGGAATATTG
Organism: Bacteroidota bacterium; assembly: GCA_049644265.1. GTDB lineage: Bacteria > Bacteroidota > Ignavibacteria > UBA10030 > UBA10030 > JBARRO01. The sequence continues at coordinate 4,182 of JBARRO010000266.1, read as the reverse complement.
GAATGGCTTGGAGATGTCTGGGTTTTTGGAATAGTGGAATAGTAGTAATGCGAACTGAGGTAACTGCTCATGCATTCCTTGTTGGAACTCTTCTTGCCATTTTCCCGGTCTCCGCTTCGCTTGGTTTCTTATTGTAATCCACTACAAAACTGCGTCATGGTGAGCCCGCCTGCGGTCTACGACTCTATCGAGTCGAAGACTCGTAGAGTAGGCAGGCCCGCCTTCGGCGCGTAAACTCCGTCGAACCATGTACTAAGAAGGTCTTCTCCGTTGGAACCCTCAGAACATCCTTCGACTACGCTCAGGATGACGTTGGGTTCTAAGGTTCGCTATAACAATCAAATGTCATGGTGAGCGGAGTGAGCGTTCTTCGCGAACGCAGTCGAACCATGTACTGAGCTGACTCAAACCTCCCCAGAACATCCTTCGACTACGCTCAGGATGACGTTACGTCCTTTTCGATCGACGCGATCTTTTTTCCGTTGACTTCGCCAACTCATGCAGGAGCTGAAATTCTCCAGCAATGAGTGCTTTTTTCTTCGCCCTCGTCCAACCTTTGATTTGACGCTCGATGTCGATCGCTTGGTCGATATCGTCAAAGTCTTCACACCAGACGAGCTTGACGGGCCGGCGAGAAGCGGTATATCCATCATAGAATCCGCTGTGGTGTTGCCACAGGCGGGCATCAATATCCGTCGTCAGGCCAGTGTAGAACGAACCGTCCGAACACTCAAGAATGTAGACCCATGAGTCCTTCAAGCCCCCCATCTCTTAACTCGACCTTTGACCTTAACCTAATCCTTAACCTGCGCTTTTTCCTCATACCACCCAATCACCTCCCCTATTCCCTCCTCCAACCCAATCCTTGCCTTCCAGCCGAGCTTATGAATCTTCGAGACATCAAGCAGCTTTCGAGGCGTACCGTCCGGTTTTGTGATGTCGAATTCGATCGAACCGGTGTAGCCGACCTTTCGCTTGATCAGCTGAGCAAGGTCCTTTATGGAAATATCCTCGCCGACGCCGATGTTGATCACTTCGCTGTCGTTGTAGTTCTGCATCACAAAAACGCACGCTTCTGCAAGGTCGTCGACGTGGAGGAATTCGCGTTTCGGACTTCCGGTCCCCCAGATCGTGACCGACGGAACGTTGTTCCGCTTCGCCTCGACAAACCGCCGTATCAGGGCAGGCAGGACGTGAGAATTTTGAAGGTCGAAATTATCGTTCGGGCCATACAGGTTTGTCGGCATCACGGACACAAAATTCGTCCCATACTGGCGGTTGTACGCCTGACACATTTTTAAGCCCGCAATTTTCGCCACCGCATAGGGCTCATTGGTCGGCTCAAGCTTTCCGTCGAGGAGATATTCTTCCTTGATGGGCTGCGGCGCATGCTTCGGATAGATGCACGAGCTGCCGAGAAAACAAAGCTTCCGAACCTTGTATTCGTAGGCGGCATGGATGACGTTCGTCTGGACCTGCAGGTTGTCGTAAATAAAATCCGCCGGATACGTGTCGTTTGCCATGATACCGCCGACCTTCGCGGCAGCGAGGAACACGTACTCCGGTTTTTCCTTTTCGAAAAATGACCCGACAGCATGCTGTTCCATCAATTCCAGTTCACCGTGAGTCCGGGTGACGATGTTCTTGAACCCGGCTCTCGAGAGCGCACGGACGATCGCAGACCCGACCAATCCCTTGTGCCCGGCGACGTAGACTTTTGATTGCTTATCCAAGGTCCCCCCGAACCATTTCGTGAGCGGTGAATGCGCTGTTTGTCCACTTCAGCCCGACTTTTTCGAGCGCTTCCATTCCCTTTCTCGGCGGTTCCAGCCCTGCGTTGAGCATATCGTGGTCGACCATAATTTTCACCAGATCTGCAAAGTGGACCCTCGGCTCCCAATTCAGCTTCTTGCGGGCTTTCGAAATATCGGCACGCAATGAATTCACTTCTGTCGGCCTAAAATAGCGCGGGTCGATCTCAACGATGCAGTCTCCGGCCTTCACGACATCGGCTCTTTGGCGATCGACGCTTTTGACGTATCCTTTCTCCTGAACACCGCTCCCCTTCCACTCGACCTCGACACCGGCATAAGCAAATGCGCGAACGAGGAAATCCCTCACGGAGTTGCTCTCTCCCGTCCCGACAACGTAGTCGTCGGGATCGCTTGCCTGGAGCATCAACCACATCATCTCGACATATTCCGGGGCGAACCCCCAATCACGCCTGGCATCAAGATTTCCCATGAAAATTTTCGATTGCCGGCCGGCAAGGATTCCCGCAACGGCTCTCGTGACCTTTCTCGACACGAACGTTTCTCCGCGCCGCGGGCTTTCGTGGTTGAACAGGATTCCGTTGGACGCGAACATCTTGTAGGCGTGGCGGTAATTGACCGTCATCCAGTACGAATAGACCTTGGCAATGGCGTACGGGCTCTGCGGCTCGAACGCTGTTTGTTCATTCTGAGGTGGAGGAGTGCTCCCGAACATTTCCGAGGAGGAGGCCTGGTAGAACTTTGTTTTTACCCCACTCCGCCGGATTGCCTCGAGAATCCTCGTCGTTCCCATTCCCGTGATGTCGCCCGTGTATTCGGGCATGTCGAACGATACGCGGACATGGCTTTGGGCGCCGAGATGGTACACCTCATCCGGCTTTATGTTATACATGATTTCCGTAATGAGTCCCGGATCCGAGAGGTCGCCGTAGTGCAGGAAGATCCGCGCATTCGGACTATGGGGGTCCGAATAGATATGGTCGATGCGTTGCGTGTTGAACGTGCTTGCCCGGCGGATCATGCCATGGACTTCATAGCCCTTGCTGAGAAGAAATTCAACAAGATACGATCCATCCTGGCCGGTAATTCCGGTAACGAGTGCTTTTTTCATGGGAAACATGATACGGACATTTTTGCAAAATTAAAAGGGAAGAGGAGGAATTGGGGATTGAAGTGGTGGCAGCCCACGATTTCCAATCGTGGGTGATGCGAAATAGCAGCCCACGATTTCAAATCGTGGATGACGCGGAATAGCAGCCCACGATTTCCAATCATGGGTGCTTCATTGCAGACTCAAGCGACTCTTTTCACGACAGGATGGGCAGGCCGGGCCTGGTCCTGTTGATGAACAGCGGCATTGTTTCGAGCTGGGCTATCGAGGGTTTTTTCGATCCGGTTCACGCACGCAGCGGAGACCACGAGCATGAGAAATCCGACAATTTCCGGAAAGACAAAAAAGGAAAAGAGGGAGAGGTAGATGAGAGCAATGACGGCAATTGTTTGGAGCGTTCTTTGGGAAGAGGGGGATTGAAACGTCACGAGAATTCCGGGATTGTGTAACTGAAGCCGGCCAGGGAGTGGCCCTACTGGAAGGTTACAAGAGTTCTTTGAAAAGAGCAATACGCAAACGCGTATTCATTTTTGAGAAAGAGGTGGCCGAGGAACGTCTGAAGATTTGGAATGGTGGAATAACTGAGGACGAGCGGGGGAGAAGTCCAAGTACTTGGAAAAATGGAATGGCTGTGGAAGGACCTGACTTATTGGAATAGTGGAATAGCCAGGGGGAGTCTCATGATTTGGAATGATGGAATGGCCGTGAGATGTCTGATTCTTTGGAATATTGGAATGGATGAGGAGGGCTGGGTCTATGGTAATGATGGAATGGCTGGGAAGTGTCTGGATTTTGGAATAATGGAATAGCCCCGCCGGCTTTGGATTGCTAGAACTCTTCCAGCCAGCTGCCGCTTCTCCGTTTAGCCTGCAAGGATTTCACCAACGCGAGGAGCTTATTCTCGACTTCAAAGTGCAGCTTGTCAAACTCCTCAAACAAATCATCGCTCACCAGGTTGATTGTTCGCAATCCAACGACTCTTGTCATGCTTTCACCTGAAGAGCCAAGGGCGACATTGAGTGCCTGAAGATATTCCTTAATTGTTCTTCTGCAGTAACCTTCGGCGATATTTGAGGAAATGGACTGCGTAGAATCAAGAATCTGAGATCTCAATTTGAAATCGATGTTTCTTATGCTCTTCAGGATTCTGTCAATAAGAGCTAGAAGCTCTACTGCCTTGCCCCACACCTCAAGTTTCATGTAACCGCGGTTAATGTTGTGCCGCTTCGTGTACTCCATGCCCCCTCCTTGCAGCCGTTTTTATTCCATTATTCCCCGCCACAAGATGGAGCATGGCGG
>JBARRO010000265.1:0-3736 GCA_049644265.1 Bacteroidota bacterium | reverse complement strand
GTGTTCACGGAAAAAATCCGCCAATTGTCACACCAGCTTGCCGGCAAGGAACCCAATCCGCTATTGAAAGCAAGGAACTTCTACGACTGGATAACGAGCAACATCAAATACAGCTATGCCCTGGAGTACTCGACGATCAGAAATATCAGTGATTACTGCCTCACAAACATGTACGGCGACTGTGGACAGGAAGCGTTGTTGTTCATTACACTGTGTCGCTGGAACGGAATTCCGGCGCGTTGGCAATCCGGATGGTTCACATTCCCCGGCGGAAAGACGATTCATGATTGGACAGAAATCTACGTGAAACCGTATGGATGGATTCCCGTGGATCCGTATATGGGAATCTTCGCAGTGCGATATCTGAACAGTCTTGGAACGGATGAAAAGGAGCAGGTGCGGAAGTTTTATTTTGGAGGATTGGACCAGTACCGCATGTCGGCAAACAGCGATCACAGCCAGACGCTGAATCCTCCCAAATACTCTATGCGGTCGGACAATGTAGACTTCCAGAGAGGCGAGCTGGAGTATGGGAATACAAACATCTACTTTGACCAGTACTCTTTCGACCTTCAGGTAGAGGAAATCACAACGACTCCCTGAGTTCTCGGAATCGCGAAAGAGCCCTCTGAGAGAGTTTCACAGAGGTCACAGAGAAGAGCAGAGCACACAGAGAAAAGAATTGAGATTGGGTTACCTAGACAAAAGGAGAAAGGGAAAAAATATCAACTCTCATTCACGAGCTCTAAACCTCAGTGAACTCCTCATTTCTCTGTGTCCTCAGTGAAATAGTTCCATTTTGATGGATTTTGAGTACATTGAAATGACGTTTGTGCCGTTGGAATTTAGTGGTGGTTCACGCCACGGGAGGGAATCATGAAAAACTTCGCGTTCTTGCTCCTCTTCGCAGCCGGTTGTGCTGCGGTCCCGCTCTCTCAGAGCCCCGAAACGCTTCCCGTTCTCGTCTTTCAGGCTCCTCTGCCCGCTGTTCAAGGTATGTACTCAGTCAATCCTCTCAGACTCGAACTGAAAATGTACGTCGGCAAAGATGGCGCCGTCCAGAAGGCGAGCTTTGTGACGTCGAGTGGCGATGCCGATTGGGATGCCACAGCCCTGATTGAGATAAAAAAGTGGAAGTTCCTGCCGGCAATGGTGGGGGGAAAACCGGTTCCGATCTGGATAAACCAGGGAGTCATTGTGCGATTCCAGGAGCCCCTCATGATGGCGCTCGCTGAAATCGTTTGTCCCGACCGCGCAATGGCGGACTCCGTGTACGAGCTCCTCGTGAAAGGAGAAGACTTTGATGTGTTGGCACGGACCGTATCGACCGGCACAACACGCATGATCGGCGCAATGCCGGGGTCGGTGGACATTCGAACCTTTCCATTCTTCATACAGGAGAAGTTGGAACGGCTCAAGGTTGGGAATGTGACGGAGCCCATTCAGCTCGGGCAGCAATTCGTCATCTACAAGCGTCTCTCCGCTGCACCGGATGGTGCGTAAACATCGCGCACGGTAATCCGGTTGCATCTCGGAACTTCTCTTGATAGCTTAGGCCTGTTCGCCGGACCGTTGTTACTTCGTGGTGCAATCGGAGCTCAAGAAACTCGAAAGCCCGTCCGAAAACGAATCAGACGGGCTTTCATGCTTTAAGGCGCGGAGTTCTAGGTGAGATTGAGCACAGCTCGGAGACCTCTGTCAATCTTCTTCATTGTCTCTGCAGGAAGATTTCCCAACTTGCCTGTCAACCGCAATTGGTCTACAGCTTTCACTTGGTCGCAAAGAATGATGCTGTCTTTGGTCAGCCCGCCATCACCGGACTTCGCAAGGACGTGGATGACATCCGCTGTTTTCCCTGCTGCATCCGTTGCGGGACAAACCACGGCGAGATTTGATTCGATGTTGAGAACATTCGACGAGACGACAACACACGGTCTCGATTTCTGGATTTCCTTTCCCACAGAGGGGTCGGGTTTTACCTCGTACACCTCTCCGCGTTGAATCGTGTTCATTCGATCCTCGTTTCAAACCGTGCCCATTCCGGGGAGAACTGCTTGTTGAAGTCACGGTAGTTGCGACAAGCCTCCCGCAATTCCTGCTCAAGGCTATCTCGTTCTAACTTCTCAACGAAATCGTACAAAGCCTTACGGCTGAGATCGGTGAGAGTAACATTCAGCTTGTTCGCCCAGGAATTCAAGTTCTTGACGAGGTCTTCGGCTACAACGAGGTTGAGTCGGCTTGTCTTTTTGTTTGAAACGGAAAGGGTATTCATTTAAACCTCCATTGGGCAAGGATGCCTCCAAAAGTAAATTCAGCAGTAAGATTCGAATAAGAAGTTATGGCGTTTCGACTGTTGGGGCAGTTGAAAGCGAGCATGATTTCGTGCATAAATACGTGCGATAATGTACACACATTTCGGTGTTATGTCAAGTTCAAACTTCGGTATAGCGATCGGATAGTAAGAAAATCGCGCCTGGTGAGAAGTTGGAACGGCTCAAGGTTGGGAATGTCACGGAGCCCATTCAGCTTGGGCAGCAATTCGTCATCTACAAGCGACACTCCGCGGCGCCGGTTGGTGCGTAAGCATTTCGCATGAATTGGAAGGCAAGTGGCTTGGGGGCAGTAGTAGGATTAAGCTGTCTATATCATTATAGATTTTCTCATCTCACAATATTCAGTTCCTCTTTCCAATACTCTTCAGTCCTCGTTCCAAACAACACCCCAATCATCGGATCATCAGGAAAACTCTGTCCACATCCGCAAGAATATTCAAAATAAGCCACGACCCCACTCTTTCCCAAGTACTTACGGTTGGCAGTTTCATCCGAAACACTAGCGACGCGAACACGTTGGCCGATTCGAAAAGGTGCGCCTTCTACATCCTTGGTGATTCCGTGCGAAGCACCCACGACGAACTCCTATCTGCCTGCCTGACCATTGGTTTTCCGTAGCTTATTGGAAGCGGCACTAGCAGGCTGCTGAAAAACGGAAAAATGATCCACGAAGGACACAAAGGACACGAAAGAACACGAACATATATTCATTTTGAGTGAGAATACACATTTGGCTTTTCTTCGTGACCTTCGTGGATAATATCAAACGTAGTTTTTCCGCAACCCGCTAGTGCCGTTTCTCCTAAGTAATCTTGTGATATCTTCGGCAGTCTCTTCGAGAACGGGCACTAGTGCTCGCTTCCTCCACAGATGGCTACGGTCAATACAAGGTTATTTCTGAGAAGCGGCACTAGTTAACCTAACGTAGCGAAAATCTAAAGGAAAAGGAAGGAATTACTCTACCCCCGCACTCTCATCCGGTTGCATCTCGGAACTTCTCTCGATAGCTTAGGCCTGTTCGAGTCTTTGTTCAGGCCTTTTTTATTTTCCGTAAACCATGGGTTCACGCAAAAAATCCCGCAAGGAAGAAAACGACCAGTTACAGATCACCTTCAGCGGTGCTCGCGCGGCAGGTGAGCTTTCTCGGATCCGTGCCGTAGAATTCGGATCCGTCCTCCCACCGGACTCAGAGCTTTCGAATCTCCCCAGCTTCCTCGTTGTCTCCGCCTCGGCAGGGTCGGGAAAAACAACCGCGCTCACGCACCGGCTGGTGCAGTTTCTTGTTTCCGACCGCATCCGTCACAACGAAATGCGGAACATCCTGGCGATCACGTTCACGAATAACGCCGCCTCCGAGATGAAATCCCGCACCCTGCGTCTGCTGAAGAACATCAGCCTGGGTG
>JBARRO010000264.1:0-14973 GCA_049644265.1 Bacteroidota bacterium | reverse complement strand
GTTCATTGCTCATTGCTATGTCTTTCATCCCGCAACATCTTGAAGGCATGAAGGATCGCCGGGAAGAGAGCATCCAACGAATCCTCAACGCCTTTCTTCGACCCCGGAAGGTTCACAATGACAGTTTTTCCGCGGATGCCTGCCATCCCACGTGAGAGCATGGAATAGGGCGTTTTCGCCTGGCCGTGCGAGCGCAGAGCTTCGACAATCCCGGGGATTTCTCTGTCCAACACATTGGCGGTTGCTTCCGGAGTAGAATCACGGCTGCCTATTCCCGTACCTCCGGTGGTAAGCACCAGGTCAAGCTTCATCGAATCCGCATATTCAAGAAGCGATTCCTGGATCTCGTCCGGGTCATCTGGAATAACTCTGTAATCGATTATCTTTATGCCCTTTTCCCGTAATCGCTCTTTAATAGAGAGACCGGAGGCATCCTTTTTCTTCCCAGCCGAGATCGAATCAGACATGACAAGAACAGCGGCCCGCAGAGGTTTTTTGAACGATTCCCGAAAATCGGACTTTCCTCCTTTTTTTGAGACGAGCTTGAGTGCGACAATTTCCATTTTCTCGTCGACTTGCTTGGCCATGTCGTAGATTGTCAGCGCGGCAGCGGCAGCCGCGGTCAACGCCTCCATTTCAACACCGGTTTTCTCGACAGCCTTGACTTCAGTGGTTATTTCAATGGTGTCCCGCCCTAGGTCAAATCTGCAATCTACAAAATCGATCGAAAGCGGATGGCAGTAGGGAATCATCTGACTTGTGTTCTTGGCTGCCTGAACCGCAGCCACCTTCGCCACAGGCAGGGGATCGCCTTTGGGAATCTTGTTTTGTTTTATGAGCCTGATCGTTCCTGTAGAAACGCGCAGGATCGATTTCGCAGTGGCAGTTCGAAGGGTGCTGGTCTTTTTCGAGATGTCTTTCATAGGCGGTCGAGGACGGGGATCAAGCGAACGGTGATTTTTCCATCGCGAATATACTCAGAAAAACCCAAAGAAGCAGAGTCTTGACGTTTGCCGTGTAGATACTTTCTCGGACTTTTTTCCTATATTTCAAATCACTGCTGAACCTTGAAACACAATTCTTCTTGAAAGAACACCATGAAAAGTCACGACAGTTTTAAGACAAGAAAAGTGCTGAATGTTGGGTCGCAACAGTATTTCTACTTTTCTCTCCCGGCACTTGAAAAATCACTTGGAAAGAACCTCTCCCTGCTTCCCATTTCCCTCAAAATCCTCCTTGAAAACCTTCTCCGCCGCGAAGATGGACGGGCTGTCCGAAGCGAGGACATTCAGGCACTGGTGAACTGGAATCCACGGTCCACGCCCGACAAGGAGATTGCCTTCATGCCGGCCCGTGTCCTGTTGCAGGATTTCACCGGTGTGCCGTGTGTCGTCGACCTCGCAGTGATGCGCGATGCCATGATCGCGATGGGGGGCGATCCCAAGAAAATCAATCCGCTGCAGCCGGTCGACCTCGTGATCGACCACTCGGTGCAAGTGGATGAATTCGGATCTGCCAGCGCCTTTAGAATGAATGCGGAATTCGAGTTCGACCGGAACAAAGAGCGCTACGTGTTCCTGCGCTGGGGGCAACAGGCATTCAAGAATTTTCGCGTCGTTCCTCCTGACACCGGCATTGTGCACCAGGTGAACCTCGAATATCTTGCCCAGGTCGTCTTTTCCTCGAACGAAGACGGTGAACTGCTTGCCTACCCCGACACGCTTGTCGGCACGGACTCCCACACCACCATGATCAACGGGCTGGGCGTGCTCGGGTGGGGCGTTGGCGGAATTGAAGCGGAAGCGGCGATGCTCGGGCAGTCCGTTTCCATGCTTATTCCCCAGGTTGTTGGTTTCAAACTCCGAGGAAGACTTCAACCCGGTTCGACGGCTACAGATTTGGTGCTTGTTGTCACGCAAATGCTCCGGAAAAAAGGCGTCGTCGGAAAATTCGTGGAGTTCTACGGTCCCGGGCTTTCGTCACTCACACTCGCTGATCGTGCGACAATCGGCAACATGGCTCCCGAGTACGGTGCGACGATGGGATTTTTTCCTGTCGATCAGCAGACGCTCGACTATCTCCGCTTCACCGGCCGCAATGAACAAACTGTGAAGCTTGTCGAAGCATATTACAACGAGCAGGGTCTTTTCCATACTGACAAGTCAGCGGAACCGGAGTTCTCCGACACTCTTGAACTTGACCTTTCCACGGTGGATCCAAGTCTCGCAGGACCGAAGCGTCCTCAGGACCGCGTATCGCTGTCAAAGGCAAAGCCCGCGTATCGAAAATCGCTCGTTGAAATGCTCGAAAGCAAGGGAGCACAGATCAACAAGGAGTCTGCGGCGTTATGGGTGGATCAAGCGGGCACAGGCTCGGGACCCGGGCCGCTTGCCAAATCCGTCCATGTGCGCAAGAACGGCTCCGAGTTCGACCTTGCTCACGGCTCGGTCGTCATTGCAGCGATTACGAGCTGCACCAATACGTCGAATCCATCAGTGATGGTCGCGGCAGGACTTCTGGCAAAGAAGGCGGCAGACAAGGGACTCAGGTCAAAGCCGTGGGTCAAGACAAGCCTGGCACCCGGCTCGAAGGTCGTCACAGATTATCTGAACGAAGCGAAGCTCACCGAGCCCTTGAACCAGCTCGGATTCAACCTGGTTGGCTACGGATGTACTACCTGCATTGGAAATAGCGGACCGTTGCCCGAGTCGATTGCGAAAGCGGTTCAGGACAACGACCTTGTTGCAGTCTCCGTGCTTTCGGGAAACAGGAACTTTGAAGGCCGAATCAATCCGCACGTGCGCGCCAACTACCTCGCCTCTCCTCCGTTGGTTGTTGCGTATGCTCTTGCGGGCACAATGGACATCGACATTCAGAAAGACCCCATCGGAATTGGAAAAGACGGAAAGCCGGTATTCCTCCATGACCTCTGGCCGACACCGGCCGAGGTTGAGTCGACCATTCGGTCGTGCGTCAAATCGGAAATGTTCCACAAGCAATACGCGAATGTGTTTGACGGGGACGAACATTGGAAGAACCTGAGTGTCCCCTCCGGCGCGCAGTACACATGGGAGCACAAATCCACGTACATCAAGGCGGCGCCGTATTTTCAGAACCTTCCAAGACAACCAAAGTCACTGGTAGACATCAAGGGCGCTCGCGTGCTTGCTGTGCTGGGGGATTCAGTCACAACCGACCACATCTCCCCTGCCGGATCAATCGCTGAGAAGGGCCCTGCCGGTCAATACCTGATCGCAAACGGTGTCCAAAAGAAGGACTTCAACTCGTACGGATCGCGCCGCGGCAACCACGAGGTCATGATGCGCGGAACATTTGCCAACATTCGGCTCCGCAACCTGATGGCACCCGGAACCGAAGGCGGCTGGACAATCCATCCTTCCTCAAAAGAACCAATGTCGATTTACGACGCAGCGATGAAATACAAGGAAGATGGTACTCCGCTCGTGATACTTGCCGGTAAGGAGTACGGCTCCGGATCCTCGCGCGATTGGGCCGCAAAAGGTCCCAGACTTCTTGGAGTCAAGGTGGTGATCGCCGAGAGCTTCGAACGGATTCACAGGAGTAATTTGGTGGGGATGGGGGTCCTGCCCCTGCAGTTTGAAGAGGGTCAGAACTGCAAGAGTCTCAGACTGACCGGATTCGAAACGTACTCAGTTGAAGGGGTTGCTTCGAATTTACAGCCGGGGAAGAAATTGAATATAACTGCAAAATCACAGGATGGAACTGCGAAAACATTTACAGCGGTTTGCCGGATTGATACTCCAAATGAGGTGGATTACTACAAGAATGACGGCATCCTGCAGTACGTGTTACGATCTCTTTTGAAGTAAGCAGCTCCCGGTTTTTTCGACATTCATGGAAGGATTATCGTTATGCCCGTTTACGACTACCGCTGCAACGCTTGTGGATCTCTCTACGATGTTTACCACAAAACAAAGGAGATCGCCGAAGACGTTCTCTGCCCTTCCTGCGGCTCTGGAGAATACAAGAAGCTCATGTCTGTCCCTGGCATCGCTGTCAGCAACAGCTCCAAGAGCGAAAGCGCCGGACCGTGCGCGATGGGCGATGATTGCTGTGGCGGCGCCTGCAGCATGAACTAGGTTTTCCTTTGAGAGACTCCCGGAATCTGGCTTGGTGACAGTTTGCGAGATTCCGGGAGTCTTTCTTTGTTATTCCCTTTATTCAGAGAGGATTGAATGCCGTTGACACCAGAGGTTCGAAACAAGATTCTCGAGAAACTCAAAATCGGCCTGAGGAAGCAGGTCCCTCCCATGGTCTGCTATGAAGACAAGCCGGGGGTATGCGGAATCATGGGGAACAAAGCAGTGCCATACGGGAGTACTAAGAAGATCGTTCCAGGAATGTATTTCTCGAGCGTCGTTGCCCGCAAAGACATGGTGAGTTTCTATCTGTTTCCTCTGTACTATCGGAGTAAAGAATTCTCGAACCTCGCTCCGACCATGATGAAGTGCTTGAAGGGGAAGACATGCTTCAACTTTAGGAAAGAAGAGCAAGTAGTTGCAAAAGAACTAGACGCCCTGCTAAGAAGGGGTGCGAAGATATGGAAGGAACTTGGGTATATGAAGTAAGGAGGGATGAGTTGGAATTCTTTGTGAGAGACTCCCGGAATCTTTCTCAGCAGTACTTAGCGAGATTCCGGGAGTCTTTCGTTTGAAGACCCGTTCTTCGACAGCCTGCCGGTCTACGACTCTATCGAGTCGATGACTCGTAGAGCAGGCAGGTTGCACTGTCGAAGAGAACCCACTGTGGAGTTGGACTCCACGAGAGTGCAACTCTCGAGTTGGGTCATGTCCGACAGAACAACCCGCCTGCCTCATTAGATCCAATATGGCGGGCAGGCTGTCGGACAACGTCAATATATAATAAAAAACAGGGCCATCTTTGCGATGGCCCTGCGTACTACGTAAGGAATCTTTTCACTAACTACTCAACTACTCATCAACCTCATCACTTCAACATGATCATCTTGTTCGTCTTTTGGAAATTCCCGAACCGGAGCGTGTAGAAATATGTACCGCTCGAGACAGGGAACCCCCTGTTGTCCTTCCCATTCCACACCACTTCGCTCCTTCCAGCCGGCCGCAGCTCATTATCGATAAGCGTCCGGATTTCCTTCCCGCCGATATCATACACCCTCAGCGAAATGCGGTCGGTCAAAGGAAGCGAGAACCTGATCGTCGTCGAAGGGTTGAACGGATTGGGATAGTTTTGATCGAGCTTGTAGTCCTCCGGAGTAATAATGACAAGATCCTTTGCCTCAACACCCGTTCCGAGTTTTCTTTCGATGACGCGAAGTCCCCAACGCTTGGTATTGAGAGCCTTCGTTTTCGATGTCGTATCATACACAGAGTTTGTTGCATTCCAGGTAACCTTCAGTATGGTCATACTATCCTGCAATGCCTGATAAGGCAGGATGATGTCCTCCAATCCATCTTTGTCAAAGTCAGTGTTCCGTCCAAAGATTTTTGAAGCGAAGGAGGGATCGATGCGCCTTGTTGTGTCTATGACCCCAAGAGAATCCCTGATCCGAATGGCAGGTATGAATGGATCAGGGGGAAGTTGGTCTGCAAATATCGTCGAATCCCCAGCATAGACAACCCGGGAAGTCCAGTTTGCCGTATTCCTTTTGTCTCCACCCTGAAATTCAAGCGAAACAAGATTGTAGGGATAGACTGTGGAGATGTAGATTTCCTTCTTTCCGTTTCCGTTGATATCCCCATAACCATACCCGAAGGCTGACGTTGCTCCGATGAGACTTACCAAGCTTAGTTTCGTGTCGTTGTTTGCCGAATCAATTTCCGCTGTGCTCTGCCCTTGCGCGTACGAGATCATGTCGACAATGCCGGCCGTGGAAGCGTATGAGGGGAGATAGATTTCATCCCGCCCGTCTCCGTCGATGTCGTATGCCATTCCCCCGAATAACGCGACACCGTCAGCGGGAGCCAGAAAAAGCTTCTGCTTGTGGTTCGTCGTATCGGAAAGCTGGTATGTATTTGCTCCGGTTACCCGAATTGGAAAAACATTCTTGAAATTGAAATTCGTCACTAGAATAGTCTTCTTGTTGCTTGCGCCTTCCAAGTTTCCCGCAATCATCGCATAGGGGCTTCCGCCTCCCCCCCACGCCGCGAGATTGTTGCGCGTTACTGAATACTCTACTTCGGCGGTAGAGAATCCGGGATCGTTCGTGCTCCAGTCGCCAACGACATGGATTATGTAGTATGTGTCCCCACTACTGTTTGCGGCATTGATTGCCACGAGAAGCTCATTCTGGCCATCGCCATCGACATCCTCTACTTCCATGTATTCCGCATTCCCGGACAGGTCCGTGAGCACTCCAGCGCCTATCACCTGGGACGGTTGAGTTCCATAGTTGTCACTCCCAACAACCCCGTCCCACTCAAAAACATAAATACCGTTGTTTTGGCTCTGAAAGATGATTTCCTTCTTACCATCATTGTCAAGATCGCCGGTAACAACATATCTTGGAGTTGAGCCAGCACCGTTCGCAGTCAGAGCCGGGGATGTCCAGACTAATTTCATCGAATCGTTACCAACGTTCTCGAATACGTGGACGTAACCTTTTCCCGCATAGTTGGTCACAATGATCTCGGGCTTCCCGTCGCCGTCCAAATCAGTGTCAAACCAGCAGCCTCGGATGCTTTTCAGGGCATTGAGCACAGAGTCCGTCGGACTGCCTGTCAGCAGCGGAACATTATACTTTGCTGACACGCGAACCTGCTGTGCGACCGAGTAGCAACATGCGATTAGCGAAAGTACCAAAATGGTAGGCAAGCGCTTCATACGGTTCTCCTTAGAACACTGGATGAGGGAGTGAGTTAGACGTTGGTCATTCGAACGGGGTTGCGGTGACGATGCGAACGATGCGATTCAATCTACCAAAACACTCATACTCTGTCAAGAAGAAATATTTGCAGTTTCTCTGGCATGAGGTGTGTCACGGGCAACAAATTTCACAAAAAACCCCTTGCTTTTTTCGAATCATTTGCTAACATAACCGTAGTTCACCTCTTGATTGGGCGGGCCACAAAGGGCGGGGAACTCCGCTCATCCGATTCGCATTTCATCTTTTTTTCAATTCAATTCATCAATTCGGAGGAACTTATGAAACGATTGCATACCGCAATGTTCGTTATGCTGGTAGCACTGGTCTACCTTGCCGGCAACCGCGCAATGGCAGATGTGTTCGCGTCGAACGTGCGTGTTGTTCTTAATGGTGGCACCGGCGTAACAATCAAGTTTGTTCTGAGCGACCATGCTGACTCCGTTGTTGTCAAAGTGAAGTCGGGAGCCACGGTGGTCCGAAGCATCAAGGCGACAAACTACTCCGCCGGTGACACCTCCGTCACGTGGGACGGAAAAACGGACGGAGGGACGAATGCCGCAAACGGGACATATTCGTTTCAGATTATTACTTACGACCAGGGACACGGCGCGTATACACAACTTCTTCTCAGTGGAGTCCCAGGCCTTTCCAGCAGAGGAGTCACGACCGTGACGAATCCGGCGTTGAAGAGTTTTGGATTTGCGTACGCGATTGACAATGGCGGTTTCCAGGGTTCAACAGGTGCTATTCGATTCGCCGCCAACATGCAGCCGTGGGGAAACGTGAAGGATTCAGACAAGGTGACAACGACCGGTCTTGCACTCGGCCCCAGTGAAGCGCGTTGGTCTCCGACAGCCGACAAGGATGGTTATGTTTACAACCTCGCCAGAACGGGGAGACAACTTCTTCGCTACCACACCGATTCGTTGAATGTCATTCTTGCCGATTCGGGCTTCGCCGGCTACTATGCGAACGGCATAGCCATCCGGGAGGAAGCGAGCGGCAAAACAATTGCGCTCACGGTGAACAACTCGTCTTCCGTGTCCACGATTGCCGGGAATTCAAGGATCCTCGCATTCCACCTCAACAATGCGTCGGATACGCATCTCGGTGGTTCCTATGACACTCTCGTGACAAGTTCAGGGAACTTCAGCTTCTGGGATGCCGTGTTCGGAAGAGACTCTGTTCTCTACGCCACGTTTATTTACCCAACGGCAGGCGGGATCCACTCCGGAATTGCAAAATTCGACCTTGCTGGCAAGAGCCACCCGTTGACTATGGCAGATACTACCTGGACAGTGAGATCAGACTCCGGATTGGTAAGCACATGCACAATCTACTTCGGGGCTGCGTCGAACGGCTCTCAGGATATTCTGTATTTCGTCAATTCACGCATTGCTTCCGGCAATCCGCCTTCAGGTCAGGGAATTTATGCAGTGACCAACCTGAATGCTTCTCAGCCCACGCGGAACTTCGCCTATCCGGACCCCGAGAACAACGCGTCGATTACCAAATCTGACATTTCAACGGATGCGGTCGGTAACGTTGTTTATTTTGAGAATTCGAACGAGGAAATCTCGTTGGTCTCCCCTCCCACAGGACCAAACAGCTATACTTTGAATGCTCTCCCGACCGTCAACTGGGTCGCCTCCGAGAGCATTGCCGCTGTCCGGATTGATGCCAACGCCGATGGACAACCTGATCGACTCAACCAGACTGTCGCAGTTGTGGGAACCGTCAACGGCGTGAACCTCACGGCCTCCGCCAACAGGTTCCAGTACACGATTCAGGATGGCACCGGCGGAATCATCATTACAAAAGGGAGCGAAACTGGCGGTGGCATGGTGCTCAACGTTGGAGATCAGGTCTTCGTGACGGGCACGGTCGCCTACTTCAGCGGGGTGACCGAAATCAACCTCACAAACGTGGCAACTGACGTCACCGTTCTCAGTTCGGGGAACGCCGTGAACCCCATGGTGATTTCGATCGACCAATTCCTGGCAAACCCGGAATTGTATGAGAGCCGTTACATTGAACTCGACGGCGTCGCCAAGAAGGCCGGGTCTGCTGCGTGGCCCGCACCGGCCGCCAACGCCAGCATGACCATTTGGGATGGCTGGAAGACCCTCACCATGTTCATCGATCTTGACTCGGACGTCGACGACAGCACGGAGCCGGCGTACCCGATCAATATCAAGGGTGTTGCCTCGCAGTTTAATACGACCTACGAGATCATTCCGCAGAAGTATTCGGACATCACGAAGGGTGTCGCTGTGCCTCCCAACCCACACTTCACACTGGTGACTCCAGCGAACAACGCGACCTACAAACTCGACAGCACAACACAGAACTTCACTTTCAACTGGAATAAGGCAGTCGACCTGAATGGTGACGCGCTCATTTACCAGTGGGTTCCTGTCGGCGGATCAGCAGTCGTTACCGGTAGTGCAGGTACGGACTCGTTCCTCGTGCGCACAGGATTGCAGTTGAGGCCGTTCCTTGGCACAAGCGACACTGTTGTGCTCAAATGGACTGTGTACACAAAGGACGCGGGACCAATCGTGCACAACGTGGATACACTTTCTGTAAAGCTCGTTCGAGGGACCATCACAGACGTGGCAATGACCGATCTTCTTCCCAAGGAGTTCGAGCTCTATCAGAACTATCCAAACCCGTTCAACCCCAGCACGCAGATCCGGTTTGCTCTGCCGACCGCTTCGAACGTGACCCTGAGGATCTATAACGTCCTGGGTCAGGAAATCACAACCCTCGTCAACGGACTGGAATCCGCCGGCGTTGTGGAAGCAGTGTGGAACGGCAAGGACAACAACGGCCACGCCGTTGCCTCCGGCCTCTACATATATCGTATCGAGGCACGGTCGGAGGATGGGAACGGAGGCTTCACGCAGACAAAGAAGATGATGATGCTGAAGTAACCGATCCAGATTCCGCTTTTTGCGACAGAGCCCCCGAAACGTCTTCGGGGGCTCTGCTGTTTCTGAGCGATATTTCCGGACCAAATTCTTGACTCTTTTTCTAAATTGAGTAACTTCTAGGGTGAAAGTCTTTTCCCGGCAGCCAGTCGACTCCTCAGTTGCCGATTTTCTCATTCATCCAGCATGGAGGTGCTATGAAAAACACGTTACTCCTTGTTCTCATTCTCCTCATCTTCAGCGCGTCGGCCCAGGGGCAGTGGAAGTGCCTTTATTCGACCTACGACGCAACCCTCAACGGAACGGGGCACAATACGGTCTCCGTCGGCGTGATGTCGCCAAACAAGTTTGTCGCCATGGTCATGACGCCCAATGCGCGGAATTTCCTGCTTCCGTATGTCAACGCTGATTCTTCTCACGGGCGGGTCAACTTCTGCGGCTATGGATCTGCGACCGCAAATGTCTATCAGGTCTGGACCGACGGCGGCTTTGACCAGGTGTTGATGCTCAATGCGGCAAAAGTGGTCGCAACTCCGGACAGCCTCCTCTACGTCGCCAACAACGACGCGGACCACAATATCCTGGTGTTCAAGTTTACAGGCGATACCGTCATCGCAACAGCTCCGTTTAGGCGACAACCTACCGGGCCCAACAGGATCTTCGGCCTTGCGATCGACAACAACGGATATGTGTATGTTTCGAACGACACGACCACCGGAGTCACAGACGATATCAAGATCTACAAGCCGGTAGCACAATGGAAAGACGATCACACGGATGTGCCGTTCAGGACGATTGATCTGCCGAACGGCGTCTACCGGGGGATTACCGTGTCGCCCACGGGAAGCACCCTGTTTGTGTCAGATGCAACGAACAGAAAGGTCCTGAAATTCACGGGCTCGCCCGCTTCAGGGTACACGCAGAACCTCACGTTCGCATTTCAACTCGGGGCCGCGGACACGCTCGTTACGACAACGATTCGTCCGATCCCCATCAATCTCGCCTATCTTTCACCAAATAATATCATCCTGGCCGCGACTGACGTTCACGGTTACTCATCAACAACAAACGGGACGTACGAATACGGACGTGTGTACCTGTTGAATCCCAACACCGGTGCTCTGATCTCTACAGATACCACGGTTAGTGTCATCGATTGTGCCAAGTGGAATCTCACGATCACGGGCGCCTACAACGACCGCGGAGACGGGACTTTGTACGGAAATGCTTCCGGATATACGTCTACGTATGACGTTGCACTCGACCAGTCGGGAAATGTCTACACGCAATCTTATTTTGGCTGGACGGTGGACAAGTGGAGCTTCACCGGTACGCTACCGACTTTCACCACAGGCGTCGAAGAGATCACCTCGAAAGTACCGACGACCTTCCATGTGGGACAGAACTATCCCAACCCGTTCAACCCGTCCACGAATATCGAGTTCTCCATTCTCGAAGCAGGACATTTCTCTCTCAGGGTGTATGATCTTCTTGGACGCGAAGTGGCCCTCCTTGCCGACGAGTTTAAGAACGCAGGAACATATCGGGTCCGGTTTGATGCCGGCAACCTCCCTGCGGGGACATATTTCTATACCCTCCAGTCGGGCAACCTGAGCGAAACAAAGAAAATGATCCTGCTCAAGTAATTGAGGCTTGACAGAACGACAGGCGCACATTCCGATTTTTGGGATGTGCGCTTTCTTTTCCACGAAAGGGAACCACGAAGGACACTAAGGGCACGAAGGTAAAGAATAAGAATGTTGGAGATTGGTTATTGGATATTCATCATTGGAAATTGAAGTCTTTTAAATGAAACTTCTAAGTACGACGCTCCTTAGCTTTCTTATCCCTGCACTCTCCTTTTCCCAAGTCTCCGGACAATGGTCCCCACTTCCCAATGCGCCGACGCCGTCATCAAGAATCAACGACGGCTTCTTCATCTCCCCTTCCGTGGGCTGGGTGGTCAGCGGGGCAGGCCTGATCTATAAAACCACGAACGGCGGAACAAGCTGGACCCAGCAACTGAACAAAACAAATTCAACGCACTTCAGGTCTGTCGGTTTCCTCGATTCGCTACGCGGATGGGTCGGCTGCCTTGGCATTGGCGACGTCACACACCCCGAAGTCACCGACACAACGATCCTCTACCGGACGACAAACGGCGGAACGACGTGGACGCCCGTCAATGCCATCAGCGGAGCGATCCAGCGCGGTTTCTGCGGCATGCATGTCGTCAACGATTCCATTATCTGTGCCGTGGGACGCGTTCGGGGCCCGGCATACTTCTATAAGACGACGGACCAGGGAGCAACCTGGGCAATCCGTAACATGAGCGCTTTCGCAGCGGGACTTGTGGACGTCTGGTTTGTGCACCCGGACACTGGGTTCGCGGTGGGATTGACCAATTCCCTGCACGACAGCTCGAGCGGCGTCATCCTGAAGACGACCGACGGCGGATTGACGTGGGCGAAGAAATTTACGACGAGCCGGAAGGGCGAATGGTGCTGGAAGATTTCATTCCCTTCACGTTCGACAGCGTACGTCTCCTTGCAGCGCGATGTCCTGTCCCCTATTTATATCCTGAAGTCTACGGACGGCGGTGAAACCTGGTCTGAAAAACTCTTTTCCAACTCGTACTACTTTATGCAAGGCATCGGGTTTATTACTCCCGTACACGGATGGCTCGGTGGGAGTGGCTCTCTTCCTGCTTACGAAACGACCGATGGCGGGGAGAGCTGGCATTCTCTTTCGATCGGAATTCGGCTGAACCGCTTCAGGTTCTTCGGCGACACACTCGGTTACGTGATGGGAGCGACGGTGAGCAAGTATACCGCCAGCCATACCGCCGACGTGGCGGAACGAACGGAATTCCCTGCGACCTTTGAGCTTGACCAGAATTTCCCGAATCCGTTCAACCCGGAGACAGCGATCAGCTATCAGCTGCCTGCCCGTCCGGCAGGCGGGTCATCTGTCAGTCATGTTAACCTGAAAGTGTATGATCTGCTTGGCAGGGAAGTTGCGGTCCTGGTGGATGGATGGATGGACACAGGCCGTCATGAGGTTCATTGGGACGGGTCCCAATCGGCTGGCGGCGTGTACTTCTACAGACTCTCGGTAGACAATCTCAATGAAACTAGACGCATGGTTTTGATAAAGTGATTTCCCCGTGTGAACGAAATATGGCCGGAAAGACAAGGGACCAAACCTTGCTATCGCAAAGAATCACCGGGATTTTTCTTGCTTAACCAGGTCTGATTCCCTATATTTTTCAACATTATTCTAAGCCTTTCTTCGTAATGCTGTTTCTTCCAAATCGATTTTCCTCCAACGTTAACAGTAGGATTCCGCTATGAGAACCGTCAGGACGTTATTGCGGGTCGCCACTCTGACATTTGTCGCCTTCGCGTATCTTGCTGCGGGGAGCACGGGAAAAATTTCCGGGAAGGTCACGGATTCCAGGTCCAAAGAGTCTCTCCCGGGAGCAAATATCGTGATCGAGGGTACGACGCTCGGCGCAACGACCGATGTTGACGGCAACTATGTCATATTGAATGTGCCGCCGGGCAGGTACGCCCTGATCGCTTCGTTTGTCGGATACCAGCGCGTTCGGACTGAAAACGTGAGGGTTTCAGTGGATTTCACAACGACGGTCGACATCGGATTGGAGCAAGGCGACATCCGGATGGCCGAAGTGGTTGTTCGCAGCGAACGCTCGCCCCTGATTCGGAAAGACCTCACAAACCCCGTGACCGCAATTTCCGCGGAGACCTTCAACGAACTTCCCGTGACAGAAATCAGTCAGCTGATAGGACTTCAGGCGGGGGTCACCGTCAACGACGATGGAACAATCCACATCCGCGGCGGATACGACAATGAAATCGCCTATACCCTCAACGGCATTAACGTCAATAATCCCTACGGTAACCGCCGGTCGGTCGGTCTTGCAACCAATGCCGTTCAGGAGGTTTCTGTATCGGGTGGAACGTTCAGCGCTGAGTATGGCAAGGCATTGAGCGGGGTTGTCAACTATGTCACCAAGGAAGGCGGAAGAAACTGGGCGGGGAGTTTCCGGTATCTTGGTGGGGACAATATCAGCACGCACAAGGATCTATTCACAAATATCGACGCTGTCAAGCCGACCAACTCGTTCAGATTTGAAGGCTCCCTCGGTGGTCCAATCTTTGGCGACGACTTTACGTTTTTCGGCTCAGGAGTCTATAACTTTGACGGAGGCAATCGTTACGCACAGCGAATCTACCGTCCGGAGGACTCGTACCTTTCGCGTGAGGGATTTCCCTCCGGAGACCCAAGGAGAGGAAGCTCGACACTGCCGTACTATTTCGGACCGCTTACGCACGACAGTTCAAATGCAGTCGGAGGTCCCAGCGGGGACGGTGAAATCGTTCCGCTGAACTGGAGCCGTTCCTACAACCTCCAGGGGAACCTCAGCTTCCGTCTCTCGGCGGATATCAAACTGAAGTATGAGATTGTGAAGGACTACACGCGCCAACCTTCAGGCTCGTCGTTCCCGAGCGTCCAGACTCCGCAGGCGTATTGGTACAAACCGGACGGTCATGCCATGGAGACGGACAACAGCCAGTTTCAGTCCATCGAATTGACCCATGTCCTCAGCGAGCGCATGTTTTACACGCTGAAGGCATCGTTCATCACGGACAAAGTCACCAGTTGGACGTTTGACGATCCCAACGATCCACGGTACCTGCCCTCGTTCTACTCACAGGCGTTCCCCAACACGGTATATCTCACGGGCGGAGTCGACCTCGGACGATTCAGGAGAGAGACAGAAACAAGAGCCGTCAAGTTCGACCTTATCAGCCAGATGGGTGGTATCCACGAAGTGAAACTTGGGGCGGAATATCGTCAGCACGATCTGAGCGTGGAGTCGTACACGCTTCAATTCCGCGACCCAACGCCGGGGAACGAGAACCTGACACCGAGCTTCTCCAATGTCATGACGAAGGGCGCAACGTTCCGCCCCTTCATTCCAACGGCTGAAGGCGGGTACGCGAGTTATGATCGCAAGCCGTCAGAATTCGGAGCGTATATCCAGGACAAGATTGAGCTGTTCAAATCGATTATCCTGAATTTCGGCGTACGCTACGATTACTTTGACGCTGCGGCCGACTACAATTC
>JBARRO010000263.1:0-18918 GCA_049644265.1 Bacteroidota bacterium | reverse complement strand
TGGGCTTGCCGCGAAGAACAAAATGAGCCGCAACGTGTGTCTTGTATGGTGTCTTGTCTTTACTAAAACGGACGTCTCTGTAGATTCGGAAGATTGCGCGCTTGGGGTTCAGCTCGTATTCCGGTGCGAATCGAGCAAAATGGGGCCGAAGGGCAGCAACCAGACATTGCATCGGAAGCTTCACTTGTTCCTCATACTCTCCCTTATGCTTTTCAAACCACTCGCGACTATTATTCCTTTTGAGCTTCTTGAAAAAAGCTATCCCTTCCTTCGGGAAGCCCTCGAACGGCGGATAGACGTCGATATCGAATGTTGGAGCTTTGGACATGTTTCCCTCTACGTGATCCGGTATTCTTTACCTTCGATGGCCGCCCTTACGAATCCGTCCGCTTTAAGGAGCCGCCCACGTGCCTCGTCGCGCGTAACATTCCCCTTGATCATTACCAGTGCCGTTTTAACGTGGCCGTCTGCTTTATCCAGGAATTCGGCTGCCGTGTCGTAGCTGACACCGGTTATCGTCATGACAATGCGCTTGGCGCGCTCCCGGAGTTTTTCGTTCGTCATCTGCAGATCGATCATCATGTTCTCGTAGACCTTGCCCAAGCGGATCATCGCCGTGGTGGTGATCATGTTGAGGACCAGTTTCTGGGCGGTGCCAGATTTCATTCGCGTCGAGCCCATGAGGATCTCCGGACCCACCTCCGGACAAATCGCTACATCGACCGCCTTCGCCAATTCTGAGAACTCCGCAGACTGAAATTTCGTTCTCGGGTTTGTCGTGACGTAGAGCGTGTGTGCCCCATGTTGTTTTGCTCTTTTGACGGCGCCAATGACGTAGGGTGTCCTCAAACTTGCAGCTATGCCGCAGACCACGTCGCCGGCATGGACTTTTTTTTCGTCAATGTCCCGTGCGCCGTTTTCTTCCTTGTCTTCGGCTCCTTCCTGAGCTTTAAACATCGCTTTCTCCCCTCCCGCGATCAGACCCTGGACCATCGTTGGATCTGTACCAAATGTCGGAGGGCATTCCACCGCATCGAGAACTCCGAGTCGACCGCTTGTCCCGGCGCCGACGTAAAGCAACCGCCCATCGTTCTTAAGAGCGTGAACCACAAGTTCCACCGCCTCGGCGATAAACGAAATCTGCGATTCCACCGCAGTCGCAATCCGCTTATCCTCACTCGAGATAACCGACAAGATCTCGACGGTGGTCCGGGCGTCGATGTCCATGCTCGCCGGATTCCGTTGCTCAGTGGTAAGAGTTTTGAGCTGTTCGAAGAGTTTCTTCTGGTCTGCCACTTATGCACCGTTTTTGGGACTGACTACGACTATCTTCTTGTCGCTTGCAAGCACCTGTTCAGAGCCTTCAAAGACCAGGTTTGTAACCGTTACAAATGCTCCATTTGATTCTCGTTGAAACTCCTGCAATTCTTTGTCCAACAGGCCTCCCTTCAGTGTGACCAGGGCGGGTGGTGCAACGGGAGATGCGGCCGCGCTGCCGCTCTTGTTCCAGGAATGCTTTTTGCCGCTCCCGGAGACCAGCAAAGGGGTAGCCAGGCGAAAGAGGTCCTGAAGGGGGGCAACCGCCCTGGCGACAACATAGTCAAATTTCTTCTGAAACAACTTGTTCCCGGCAAGGTCTTCGGCCCTCCCCCAATGTGTCTCTACATTGCTTATTCCGAGCCGATTTGTCATATCCTCCACTGCGTTGACCTTCTTCTGGGTCGCATCGAGCAAGGTAAACGACAGGGATGGGCAAAGGATGCTTAGGGGGATGCCTGGAAGCCCTCCGCCCGTTCCCAGATCCAGAACTTTCGACCCCTCAGCAAGCCTGACTTTGAAAAGCAGGGAGATCGAGTGGAGGATGTGGTTCTCCCAGACGTTGGCCTCGTCTTTTCGGGAAATCAGGTTGATCTTTTGGTTCCATTCCAGCAAAAGCCTGACGTAATCAGACATGAGCGTCAGCATCCGATCGTCAGCCGAGAGGCCGTTTCTTTTGCAGATGGTTCTTAGCCAGATTTCGGGGTTTTCCATGGTTTGGTGTGCCGTTCCACGTGAAACGGCAGCAAGTCCGGGAGACCGGGTCAACCTTTGAGATACACAAGTAGAACCGACATGTCCGATGGCGTAACGCCGCTTATCCTTGAAGCCTGGCCAATCGATGTCGGACGAACCCTGCAAAGTTTCTCCCGTCCTTCGGCTGACAGCGAGGAGAGCTTGCCAAAATCGAAGTCCGCGGGAATCCTGTCAGATTCAAAACGGTCGAA
Source organism: Bacteroidota bacterium (assembly GCA_049644265.1). Lineage (GTDB taxonomy): Bacteria > Bacteroidota > Ignavibacteria > UBA10030 > UBA10030 > JBARRO01. Next base: position 16,654 of record JBARRO010000263.1, on the reverse strand, counting down.
CTTTTTTATCTGTTCCCTTTGCCGGTCAATATATCCCTCATATTTAAGTTCGATCTCCAGTTGCTCCAGGACCTCTTCGTCCAAACCGTGGTCCGGTTGGTCCATCAACGCTGTCATGAAAGGCTGCGAGCTTAGGGCTTCAATCTTGCTCAGGTCGCTCAGACACACTTCTGTTCGTTTTACAATCTTTGAGAGTTTCTCGTTTTCTGTTATCGGCTCGCCGCCGGATCGTTCGAGATATGGATTGAGCTCTGAAGGCTTAAGCGAAAGCTTCCCGGCAAACTCCAGTCCGTTGCGAACAAGCTCTTCTTTTTTTCTGAGCCTGGCGAACACACCCTCGGGGATGAGCCCCAACCGATGACCGTCGGGCATCAGCCGCCTGTCAGCATTGTCTTGCCGAAGGAGGAGTCTGTGTTCAGCCCGGGAGGTAAACATCCGATAGGGTTCTTCGGTGCTTTTGTTGACGAGATCGTCTACAAGGACACCGATATAGGCTTGAGATCTTTTCAGAATGAACGGCGGCTTGTCCTGGACGCACAATGCAGCGTTAATACCCGCGACGAGTCCCTGGCCCGCGGCCTCTTCGTACCCGGATGTTCCGTTGACCTGACCCGCAAAGAAGAGTCCCTGGACGAGCTTTGTTTCAAGAGTAAGTTTCAGCTGGTGGGGCGGGAAGAAATCGTACTCCACAGCATATCCTGCCCTCAGCATGGTCACGCGTTCAAGGCCAGGAATTGTCCTCAGTCCTTTGAGTTGAACGTCCTCCGGCAGACTTGTTGAGAAGCCATTAACATAGACAACGTTCGTATCGTAGCCCTCCGGCTCAAGGTAGATCTGATGGTGGTCTTTTCCTTTGAACCTGTTAATCTTATCCTCTATGGAAGGACAGTAGCGTGGACCAATTCCCTTAATTCTTCCTGTAAACATAGGAGATCGATCGAACCCTTTGCGAAGGGTTCTATGCGTGTGTTCGTTGGTGTGGGTCAGGTACATCGGGAGGAGCTTGTTTTTGATCCCCGTTGTCTGAAATGAGAATGGTTTGGGGGGATTGTCGCTCTCCTGGGTTTCAATCTTTGAAAAATCCATGCTGTTGATATCGATTCTTGGCGGGGTGCCTGTTTTGAGCCTGCCGCTCACAAATCCCATCTTCTCGAGATTCTCTGTCAGTCCCATGGAAGCGGGCTCGCCGAAACGGCCCCCGGGGCGGTTTTGCAGACCCGTATGCATCAGACCGCGCATGAATGTACCGGCGCTTAGGACGAACGCTTTGCATTCAATGATCCTTCCTCCCGTCGTTCGAATTGCCTTCATTCCCTGGCCTTTCGAGCGACCCATTTCTTCTGTCACAATGTTCAGGACTGAGTCTTCAAGAACATCCAATCCGCTTTGGCCTTCAATTCTCCTGCGGGCGTCTTTTGAATACCACTCCCGGTCATTCTGGCAACGGGGCGACCACACTGCCGGTCCTTTCGACCGATTCAACATTTTGAACTGTATTCCTGTTGTATCGGCTATCTTCCCCATCTCTCCGCCGAGGGCGTCGATTTCCCGAACCAGGTGTCCTTTGGCGGTTCCACCGATGGCAGGGTTACACGACATTCTCCCGATGGCGTTTTTGTCCATGGTTACCATAAGAACGCTGCACCCCATTCTGGACGCCGCCAGCGCAGCCTCGATGCCCGCATGACCGCCTCCGGCGACTATGACGTCATAATACTCTTTGGGGGCGTGTATCATCACGGGGTCCGTTTCACGTGAAACTCGCATTACTTCCCTATGCAGAATTTGGAGAAAATATCATTAAGGATATCTTCTGTTGTCACGGCACCAGTGATCTCTCCCAGGTTATCCAGGGCGGATCGGAGGTCAACTGTTACGAATTCCGAGCTCTTGCCGGCTTTCATCGAACCCAGGGCCAATACGAGCCCCTTTTCAGCGTTTCGGAGGGAGTTGTAGTGCCGGACGTTTGTCACGGTTGCGCTCTTTTCAGGGGAGGCTGTTTGGTTGTGAAAGACCGCTTCGATAAGAGCCTCCCTCAACTTCGTCAAGCCGGTTCCCGTCAGAGCGGAGATGGGGATTCCCCTGGTTCCCAGTGCTGACTCCACTTGTTCGAAGTTCCTGGTTTTGGGGCCCAAGTCGATTTTGTTATAGATCGCTATGCAGTTCAATTCCCCCTTCTTTACCCTCACAGATATCGCTTGCGTAAAGGTTTTTTCTTCGTGGGAAAGTTCCCTGGAGCTATCCAACATCAAAAGAAGAAGATCTGCGGTTGATACCTGGTTCTGAGTTCGCCGAACGCCCTCTTGTTCGATGGGGTCCGGGCTTTCCCTAAGTCCAGCCGTATCAACAATCCTGAATGCAATCCCACCAATATTCACAACTTCTTCTATGACGTCCCTGGTTGTTCCGGGGATATCTGTGACAATCGCTCTGTCTTCATTCAGAAGCGCATTCATCAGACTTGATTTACCAACATTGGGAGCGCCCGCAAGCACTACCTTTACCCCTTCTCTGTAAACCCTTCCAAACTTGTAGGTTTGAATGAGGTCGCTGACAGTTGCCCATGCAGTCTCAATCTGGCGCTCGACTTTCCCTTTGTCAACAAACTCAAGACCGTCTTCTACAAAGTCAAGCTCCAGTTCAAGCAGTCCGATTGACTCGACAAGGCTATCCCGAAGGGTCTGGATCCTTCGCGAGAGGGAGCCCTCGAGCTGATGGAGCGATGTGCTGCGGGCCAAGTCGGAATCGGCATGGATGAGGTCGGCGACCGCTTCGGCCTGGGAGAGATCCATCTTCCCGTTCAGAAAGGCTCGTTTTGTAAACTCACCCGGCTCTGCCGGCCTCGCACCGGCATGAACCAACGACTCCAGAACTCTCTTGGTGACAAGCACCCCTCCATGGCAACTTACTTCCACCGTATCCTCGCCGGTATACGAATGGGGCTTCCGAAAAACGGTGCAGACCACCTCGTCAAGAGCGGACCCGTTTTCTTCGACAATTTTCCCGAAGTGAGCAGTATGGGTATTTGCGTTTTCGAGAATGCCGTGTCCCCGGAATCGTTTCGACACGAGCGCGAGAGACGCCTCACCGCTTACGCGGATGACAGAGAGTCCCCCTTGTCCCGGTGGCGTTGCAATTGCTGCGATTGTATCTGAGTAGTCGTGGGGCATGGTTTTCCCAAGAAGCATTTCGGGGTGACTAATGTACAAAAGGAGTCCTGCTTTTACAACCTTACGGGGAGAAACAAAAACGCCCTCCGGGGGTTGCCGGGGGGCGTTGGTGGTGGGATTCTTCGTGTTACCTTTTCAATCGCGGCATATCTTTGAACTTGGCAAAAAAGGCCCCCCGGGGTTTTTTCTTCGGTTCGACTTTTCTGAGGGGTTCCGCGTCGTGCTGCTTGTTCACAAACACCTGTTGTATGATCCCCAGGATGTTAAAAACCGTATAGTACAAGTTGAGGCCGGACGGGAAACTATTGAAGAGCAGTGTCATCATAATTGGCATCATCCAGATCATCATCTTCTGCCGCGGGTCCTTCACGGTCATTTTCTGCTGTATGAACATCGACACACCCATGATCAGCGCAATGCCACTGAGGTCTTTGACTCCGAACACCGGGATGTGAAAGGGCAGGCTTATCGCAATATCGGGTATTGAAAGGTCGGTAATCCACCAGAAGAATGATGCCTGGCGAAGTTCGATGTTGGCCCGGAACACCGAATAGAGGGCATAGAGAATTGGCAGCTGCAGCAGCAGCGGCAAACACCCACCCGCGGGGTTGACCCCGTACTCCTTGTAGAGATTCATGATCGCCTGATTCATCTTCTGGGGGTCGTCCTTGTATTTCTCCCGCACCTCATCCATGAGCGGCTGAAGAGCCTGCATCTTCTTCATGGACTTCATCTGGGTTTTGGTAAGGGGATGAAGTGCGATTTTAATGAGGATGGAGAACACAATAATGACGATACCCCAGTTGGGGATCGCCAGGTGAATCACATTGAACAGGGGCAGCATGATGTATTCTGCGATCGGCCGTATGATCCACGCCCAACCCAGGCTCATAATGCTCTCGATGTTGGCGTCGTAGGATCTCAGCAACCCGAGGTCGAGGGGGCCCATAAAGACCTTGAAACTGCAATTCTCCTCGGCGTTTCCCGTGAACGGCATTTTGAGGGCAATGCTGTAGGTCTCCATCGCGCCGTTGTCGGGCATCATCTTGTGCGTGCCCTCAAGGAAGGCGCCCGAGCCTGCCGGTTGAACGGGAATGAGCGCAACCGCAAAATACTTGTTTCTTGTGGCGACCCAGTCGGCAACGCCGGACATGTCCTTCTGAACCTTCTTGTCCGGACTCGTGGCGTCTATTTCTGTCAGTTCTTTTCCCGCATACGCATACGCGGCGGCAAAACTCGACTCGTCGATGCTGTTGTGTTCGGCATAGCGGATGCCATGTTCCCAGAGGATCTGATACTCATAGTTTGCGATGACATCGCCAAGGTTGACAAATTTCAGGTCTGTAGTAAATCCATAGACGTCGTTCTTGAATTTCAGGGTCTTGAGAATCTTTCCGCCGTTCGATGACGGGAGGGATAAAATTATTTCAAATTCAAAATTGTTTTGGCCCAGCTCTGCGTGATCTCCCGGTGTGAGAATATCAAAATAAAGATCCCGGGTATTGACCAGGCGTCCGTCGGCGGTTGTAAACAGCAGGCTCAGGTCCCCGTTGCTTTCGTAGTCCACAAGCTGAACGGGCTTGCCGTCCCAGGTTTTGTAGTTCTTCAGCTCCCAGGTTTTTATCCGCCCCCCTTTCGACGTAATCTCGGCCTTAAACAGCGGGGTTTCAACGACGAAGAGCCTTTCAGTGCCCGTAGCCCGCGCGCTGAAGAACTTTCCGTAGGGATCCGTGGGCTTTGATTCCGGCTTCTTTTCCGGAGGAGGCTGATCAATAACCTTGATCGTATCCTGTTTCACCTGGCCTTTGGTTGGGGGTTCGGTGCCCGGTTTCTGTGGGGGGGTGTTTACCCACATCCAGACGACAAGGACGACGAAGATCAGTACAAATCCCAGGATTGATTGACGATCCATTATTCAGCCTTCGAGATCGATGAGTAATACGTTAGGGAATCGGGTCATATCCCCCGGCGCTATGAAACGGGTGACACTTCAAAATCCGAAGAAGAGCGAGGCGCAATCCTTTGACCGCGCCATGCTTGCGCAGCGCTTCTTCCGCATACTGCGAACATGTGGGGTAGAACCTGCAGTGGTTGAATGGAAGAAGCGGGCTGACAAGCATTCTGTAGCCGCGGATCATATGGACCAGAAGTAATGCCATGGGTACCGTTTAGTTCAGGCGACCGGCAATCTCGTTGAGGACTTTTGCGACCCCGTGTTCGATGGAACCATAGCGGACCTCTCTGCGAGTAACATCCGGTGAGCCGGCGTACATGAAAACAATTGTTAGGGCCTTGTTGGGTGCCGGGAGTTTCCCGGCAAGGAGGTGCTTCTGTGTTCGGTATGACTCCCGGAGAAGTCTCTTTGCGCGATTTCGCAGAACGGCCTTCCTCACGCTTCTTGAAACAGCAAACCCAACTTTCACAGAGAATTGTGCTGCAGGATCAACAAGATAGAACGCCCTGACGGGCGGAGCTCCCACGGGCCGACCCTGGGCAATGACCTTGGAGAATGATCTGTAGCCCCGCAGGATTTCAGTTCTGGGTAGTAGGCTCCTTACAATCAATGGGTTTGGGGTCCGGGGATGGCGGGTTGGAGACTTCTGCTGGCTGGGGGCTACCGTTCGTCGCTCACCGTCAGTTTATGGCGCCCCTTTGCCCGGCGGGCACTAAGAACCTTGCGACCGTTTTTGGTGGCCATTCTTGCGCGAAAGCCATGTGTGTTTTTGCGCTTCCGATTGTGCGGTTGAAACGTCCTTTTCATTCCTGCTCCTCAAGTGAGATTGGTCTCTTTCGTAAAAATCAAATTTACGAAAATCCTCGACGACAAACAACCAATTGTAAATTTTCCTCTTGCATACAGACCGTCTCGGCGTTATAATTACAGGCCGCTTGCACAGCGCGTTCGAGTGTTGATATCGTGTGAACAAATTTTTGCTCTTCGAACTGCGTTCCCTCAGGCTTGCAGAATTGAGACTTTTGTGTTCTTGTTAAAATGTTGACAACGTTGTGATTAGTTTTTTCTTGTCGTGTAATTTGAAGCTTTTACGGCGTCGTCCTCATGTTGATTACCCGTACTTTTCCTTAAGCTCTTAATCCGTTGTTTTCCGCGCTGTTTGTATTTATGTGAATAACTTGTGCGGATTAGTGAATAACTCACCCCCTACCCCTGATTTTCAATATGAACTCGCAACCCGCTGTAAACGTCCCCCTTGTTGATACTCGCGGAGATGCAGAAAATGTTTGGGAGAGCTGCCTTGTGATTGTGGGAGCGGAGATTTCCACCTTAAGTTTCAAGACCTGGTTTCAGCCTGTAGTTCCGTTGAAGGTTGAGGGTTCCGAGCTCACGATTCGAGTCCCGAGCCAGTTCTTTTATGACTGGCTGGAAGAGCACTATAATGCCCTCATTAAGCGTGCAATTGTCTCTGTGCTTGGTAGTAATGGCCGCCTCGTCTACTCGGTTGCAGCCGAACCTGCTTCTGAGCTTCCTCCGGAAACAACCGTTTTTCCAACAGGAGAAGATGCTGCATTTCAGCAGCAGAGTCTCCCGTTTTCTCCTCATGTCTCGCTCCGGAAAGAAAACGTTCCCGCGTTTCAGAGTAATCTGAACCCGCGGTACACCTTCGACAACTTCATCAAGGGCGACAGCAACCAGCTTGCCCGCGCTGCGGCGCTCGCGGTTGCAAATAATCCCGGGGGAACGTCGTTCAATCCGCTGGTGATCTATGGGGGTACCGGTCTTGGGAAGACGCACCTGATGCACGCCCTGGGAAACCATGCCCTGCTTTCCGGTAAAGCCCGTCGCGCGGCCTATGTCTCAAGTGAGAAATTTACCGTCGACTTCGTAGAAGCGATTCAGGCCGATCGCGTTAACGAGTTCTCGCAGTTTTATCGAAGTATGGACCTTCTTATTGTCGACGACATCCAGTTCTTTTCTGGAAAAGAGAAAACCCAGGACAATTTTTTCCACACATTCAACACGCTGTACCAGCTGGGCAAGCAAATTGTGCTTTCTTCAGATGTCCCCCCAAAGGACCTTAAGGGTCTTGACGATCGGCTGATTTCACGTTTCCAGAGTGGCCTGACGGCCGACATTCAGGCTCCTGACCTTGAAACACGCATCGCTATTCTCCAGAAAAAGAGCCAGGAGAATAGTCTTGAGTTGCCTCAGGAGGTTCTCGATTTCATCGCAGCAAACGTGACAAGCAATATCCGCGAGCTGGAGGGATGCTTGATAAGCCTTCTCGCCAGGGCGTCCCTGGAGAGCCGGGATATTACGCTCGAGCTTGCAAAAGAAGTGCTCCGGGTTGTTGCTAACGAGACCAGGAGCCCTCTCACGATTGAACAGATCCAGCGGACTGTTTGCGAATATTTCAACATTCCTGCAGACCTTCTCCGGGCAAAAACGCGGAAACAGGAAATCGTAAACGCAAGGCAGATTTCCATGTTTCTTGCGAAGGAACTCACGAATTCCTCGTTGAAAACCATCGGGCTTCATTTCGGCGGGAGAGACCATAGCACCGTCATCCATGCGTATCAGGCGGTTGAGGACCACATCAAGACGGACGCCGGATTTAAGCAGACGGTAGATCAGCTTCGACGGAAGGTCGAGCTCAGCGGTTAGGTCACGAACACTGCATAGTTAGATCTGTCGGGAACCTCTATGAAGAAATAGCGCTCTGCGTCCAAGAAGTGGAGGTCAGCGATGTTTATAGTTTGTGTGTTTCGATGTGAGTTCACGTGTGCGCTGTGTGGACTACTTCTTGGATTTGCAGGTCGCGTCGTTTCATTATCCATTTTTGTTGAAAAACCTACTTCTATCAACACCTGTTCAACATAAATCTTCCCTCGTCAACCTCACCAAAGTCCAAGTGGGCTAACGAATTTTCTGTTTTTCTCAAAACTTATTCCTTTTTTCCACACACTTATTACTCTTCATCTGTTAATCTTTTCAATCTATTTATTATATACAAGTCTCTGTCGTTCAACATCTTACAAGACCCCTCTGGGGGCCAGAATCCTTGTAAATCCTTCAAAATATCAGTAAATTGAGATGTTAGACTAATATACAAAACCACCTGTTCAGGAGCCGCTGTAATGAAATTCACCGTTGCCAGCAATGAACTGCAGAAAGCGCTCACACGAGTGAGTGGAGTCGTTCCGTCGAAGTCAACGCTTCCAATCCTCGAGAACATCCTGTTCACCCTCAACAAAAACACCCTCCGGATTGTCGGGACAGATCTTGAAGTATCCATGTCTGCCACAATCGAAGTGAAGGGTGCCGAGGACGGAACTATTGCGGTTCCTGCAAAACGAGTGATGGACACGATCCGTGCTCTCCCGGAGTTACAACTGATATTTCATGCTGACCAGGCAGGAAACAAAATCAAGATGATCACAGAGAGCGGAGAATACAATCTTGTGGGAGAATCAAGCGAGGAATTTCCCGCAATCCCGCAGTTTAAAGCCGAAGACGAAATTGTTCTCGATAGCGGCTTGCTGAGCGGCATGATTAACAGGACGGTTTTCTCGGTAAGCACCGATGAACTTCGCCCTTCGATGACAGGTGTGCTGCTGCAACTGAAAACCAGCGAGCTTCGTGCAGTAGCAACCGACGGACACCGATTGGTGAGAATCAACTTTACCGGACTTAAGCCATCGAAACTCAAGAAAGACATTATTATCCCTGCAAAAGCGCTCCATCTTGTAGCGCGAAGCATTGCCGAAGGGAGCAATACGATTGCCGTGGATGCGACGCACATCCAGTTCTCTTTTGGCAACATTACCCTGACTTCACGCCTCATCGAAGAAAGCTACCCCAACTACGAGTCTGTGATTCCCCTTGACAACGAGAAAAGACTGACGGTGAGCAGAGATGTGTTGCTTGCGTCGGTCCGGCGCGTGTCGCTGTATTCCAGCTCCACAACACACCAGGTGCGTTTTTCAGTGAAGAAAAACGAGCTGAAGATTGCCGCAGAGGACGTGGATTTTGGAGGAGAAGCGCGGGAGAAAATTCCCTGTCACTATGATGCCGAGGAACTGGAAATAGGGTTCAACTCAACCTACATCGTCGACATTCTCTCGCATATTGAGTCTGACGATGTCACGTTTAAGTTCAGCAGCGCGGTCAAGGCCGCAATTATTACGCCGGCGGCAATGCGAGAGAACGAGGATGTGTTGATGCTGGTTATGCCAATGCGGTTGAATGCTTAGCGAGGGCGCGGATCGACACGGTTGTTTCTCGATAGCCCCATCTCAGGAACGGGAGTGGGGCTATCGTGTTGTAAAAGAGGGTGAGTGCGAGTGAGGCTGAAAAAACTCCGGCTTGAAAACGTCCGTAACCATGCAGGAACTTCAATCGAATGCTCCTCCTCATGGAATATTTTTCTCGGGAAGAACGGAGAGGGGAAGACGACGATCCTCGAGGGCATCTCGTACCTGTGCTTCACGAAAAGTTTCTCGACGGCGCAGGACGCAACGGTTCTTCAGCTGGGGAAGAAGAGTTTTTCCATCTTCGGAGAGATTCTATCGGACCAGGGAGTATCGTATGATGTCCTTGTAAATTTCGACGCCGAACAAAACCAGAAAACGATTGCTATCAATAAAGCTCGCGTTGAAAAACACTCTTCGGTTGTCGGGCAGTTTCCGCTTGTTGTTTTGTCACCCGAGCATGGAGCGATCACGTTCGGAGCGCCGGTCGACCGGAGAAAGTTTCTCGACACCGTTCTTTCTCAGGCAAGCAGCGTCTACTTCGAAAACCTTCTTGAGTACCGGAGGATTGTCAGACAGCGAAACAAGATCCTCCTCGACGCAAAGATTTCCAGGAGCGACTGTTCGGATCTTCTCGAGCCGTGGGACGAGAGTCTTGTCAATCACGGCGCAAAGGTAATCCAGAAGCGGGTTGAATTCCTGGAGGAGTTTCAGCCGTTTGTATCGGCGGCGATTGAAGAAATCGCCGGCTCCGCGGAGCGACCACAAACGACGTACGAGTCCAACGTGCCATTCGAAGCGGGCTCTTTAATCGGAGCAATCGAAGAGAGTTTTCGCCGTGAGCTGGACGGCAGAAAAGCGGAAGAGCGCAGGATGGGATCCAGTCTCGTCGGTCCACACCGGGATGAAATTGCGCTAAGCCTCAATGGAATGGATTTGCGAAGATATGCGTCGCAGGGACAGCACAAGACATTCCTGGTAGGATTGAAACTCGCGGAATTCTCCTACCTTCGAGATCGTCGACGGGAAACGCCGCTTCTTTTGCTGGACGATGTGTTCAGCGAGCTTGACGAAGAACGAGCCGGGCGGCTTGCCGCGGCCACAACGGCCCTCGGACAGACGTTTATCACTGCGACCGATGAACGGGCCATCTCCGGCCAAGGTCCACAGGATGGCTCTTGGCAACGGTATTTCGTAAGGGGGGGAACGGTGAGTCATGTCGAAGCACCCACGTTCGTCAATTAAGCCGCTGGGAAGCGCCCTTGGGGAGTTGGTCCAGGGCCTTGGAATCGACAAAAAGCTGCAGGAATACGAAGCCGTGGTGCAGTGGAATGCGGTTGTGGGCACCAGAATTGCAGAAATGACGTCCGCAACGAAAATTCAGCAGGGGGTTCTGCTGGTTCGGGTGAAAACAAGCACGTGGCGCAACGAGCTCACAATGAGAAAGAAAGAAATTATCGACAGACTTAACGGCGCACTGGGCGCGAAGATTGTCAAAGACATCAAGTTCTTATAGCGATCGAGGATTATGGCAACAACGAAGGAAAAGAAAGAGGTAAAGACGGAAACGCTCCCGAAGGGCCGGCCGGGAAACGGCAGTTCGAAGGGATACACAGCCGACGATATCACCGTTCTCAAGGGCCTTGAAGCGGTCCGACGACGACCCGCGATGTATATCGGCGACGTCAGCGCCCGCGGCCTGCACCACCTGGTGTACGAAGTCGTTGACAACTCCATCGATGAGGCCCTGGCGGGTTATTGTAAGAACATTGACGTTTCCATCAACGAAGACGGATCGGTGAGCGTTGTGGACGACGGACGTGGAATTCCCACCGATATACATCCCGAGGAAAAAAAGTCCGCGCTTGAAGTGGTTATGACGATGCTCCACGCGGGCGGGAAGTTTGACAAAAACACGTACAAGGTGTCGGGAGGCCTGCATGGCGTCGGAGTGTCGGTCGTCAACGCTCTAAGCGAATGGCTTGAAGTGACCGTATGGAAGGATGGGAAAACGTTCTATCAGAAATACAAACGCGGGGACCCGGTGGCTCCCGTAAAGATGACAGGGAAAGCCGAGAAGGGAAGGACGGGAACGCTCGTGACGTTCATGCCGGACCCGACGATCTTCAAGAACCGGATGTATAAGTTCGAGACGTTGGCCGAACGACTTCGCGAGCTTGCCTTTCTGAACCCGGACGCAACCCTTCGGATCAATGACTTGCGGGGAAAATCCAAGCAGGAGGAGATCTTTCATTTTAAAGGCGGCATCGTGGAGTTTGTGAAATACATCGACGCCACGCGACCGGCGATCATGAAGAAAGTCATGTACGCCAAGGGCGAAGATAAAGACGAAAACGGCCGCACGGTCGAGGTTGAGGTTGCGCTGCAATACAACGATCAGTACAACGAAAATATTTTTACCTACGTCAATAATATCAATACGCACGAAGGAGGGACGCACCTTGTCGGATTCCGGACGGCTCTGACGCGGACGCTGAACAACTACGCGTCAAAGAACGGTCTGGTGAAGGACGACAAAATCCAGCTTACGGGCGATGATTTCCGCGAGGGTTTGACCGCGGTCGTGAGCGTAAAAGTGCCGGAGCCACAGTTTGAGGGGCAGACAAAGACAAAACTCGGAAACAGCGAAGTCAAAAGCATTGTGGAGTCGGTGCTGGGTCCCCAGCTTGCCGACTGGCTGGAGGAGAACTCGCCGGATGGGAAGAGAATTATTGACAAGTGTCTTCGTGCAGCGGAAGGGCGCGAAGCCGCGCGTAAAGCGCGCGACCTCACACGGCGAAAAAACGCCTTTGATTCGGGCGGATTGCCGGGTAAGCTCGCCGACTGCTCCATCGACGATCCTGAACATTGCGAGCTTTACATCGTTGAGGGAGACTCTGCCGGGGGCAGCGCGAAGCAGGGGAGGGACCGGCGATTCCAGGCGATTCTTCCGATGAAGGGAAAAATTCTGAACGTGGAGAAGGCGAGGCTTCACAAGATCCTTGAGAACGAAGAAATTCGCGCCATATTCACCGCAATTGGGGCGGGGGTCAACGAAGACTTCGACCCGGCAAAAGTCCGGTATGGAAAAATTATACTCATGTGCGACGCCGACGTGGATGGATCACACATTCGCACATTGCTCTTAACCCTATTCTTCCGATACATGAAGCCGTTGATTGAACTGGGCCATCTGTACATTGCCCAGCCGCCGCTCTACAAGCTCAAGAGGGGGAAACATGAGTTATATGCATTTGACGAGGAGGAGCGGGACGAAATCATCAAGAGACTGAAAAGTGAAAAGAAGTCCAAGTCGGAGAAAGAAGAGCCGGAGGAGACAGCCGCGGAGAGTGAGGGGGGTGTGGTGGTCAGGTCTGACGGGATCGTGATTTCCCGATTCAAAGGACTTGGGGAGATGAATCCGGAACAGCTTTGGGGTACAACGATGAATCCGGACACGCGAACGGTCCTCCAGGTTACCATTGAGAACGCCGCCGATGCGGACAGGACTTTTTCGATGTTAATGGGAGATGAAGTGGAACCACGCAGGGAGTTCATCGAAAAGAATGCGAAGTACGTCCGAAATCTGGATGTTTGAGTCACGCTATTGAAGGAGTTGTCACAATTTAGAAGGTGTTATGGCTCAGGTGAATGAGAAAATAGTCCCGGTTGATATTGAAGAAGAGATGAAGGGCTCGTACATCGATTATTCGATGTCGGTCATTGTTGCGCGCGCACTTCCAGACGTGCGGGACGGACTGAAGCCGGTTCACCGACGCGTGCTGTATGGAATGCAGGGCCTGGGCCTTGCGAGCAACCGCGCCTACAAGAAAAGCGCGCGCATCGTCGGAGAGGTGCTCGGCAAGTATCATCCGCATGGAGATACCGCCGTGTACGACACCATGGTTCGCATGGCGCAGGATTTCTCCATGCGGTACATGCTTGTTGACGGACAGGGAAACTTTGGGTCTGTCGACGGAGACTCGCCGGCAGCGATGAGGTACACCGAAGCGCGTCTCACGCGGGTTGCCGAGGAAATGCTCCGTGACCTCGAGAAGAACACCGTCGATTTTGCTCCAAACTTTGACGACACCCTTCAGGAGCCCACGGTTCTTCCGGCCCTGATCCCGAATCTTCTCTGCAACGGTACAAGCGGAATCGCGGTGGGCATGGCAACCAACATCCCTCCGCACAACCTGAAAGAAGTTGTTGAAGGATGTATTGCCTACATCAAAGATTCGGGGATTTCAAACGAAAAGCTGATGAAGCACATCGTTGCGCCGGATTTTCCGACGGGTGGAATTATCTATGGCTACGAGGGGGTGAAAGAAGCGTATACGACGGGCCGGGGACGTATTGTGATACGGGCGAAAGCGAACGTTGAAACCGGGAAGGCAGACCGTCAGCGCATCGTGGTGACAGAGCTGCCGTACCAGGTCAACAAGGCAAGCCTGATCGAAAAAATCGCGGATCTTGTCGGAGAGAAAAAGATTGAGGACATCGCGGACATCCGGGATGAGTCGGACCGCGACGGACTACGAGTCGTCATCGAGCTGAAACGCGACGCAAATGCAGAAGTCGTGCTGAACAACCTGTACCGCCATACGCAGATGCAAACGACGTTTGGCGTGATTATGCTCGCGCTTGTCGACGGGCGGCCGCAGGTGTTGACGCTGCGCGAGATGATCCGGCACTTCATCGAGCATCGGAACAACGTTATTGTCCGCAGGACAAAATTTGAGCTCGATGAGGCAGAGAAGCGGGCGCACATCCTTGAAGGATATATCATCGCACTCGACAATATCGATGCGGTGATCAGACTGATCAAAGCTTCCAAGGACGTTGACGCGGCGAGGGAGGGCTTGATGAAGAAGTTCAAGCTCTCGGAGATTCAGGCCAAGGCAATCCTCGATATGCGCCTGCAGAAATTGACAGGGCTTGAGCGGAAGAAAGTCGAAGAAGAATACCGGGATACCATCAAGCTTATTGAGAAACTCAAGGCCATCCTGAAAAGCAAGCCCCTCCAGATGAGAATGATTGAGGAGGAGCTGATGGATGTGAAGACGAAATATGCAGATGACCGCAGAACGGAGATTGTCTACAAGGCCGAGGAATTCAACATCGAGGACATGATCGCTGAGGAAGAAGTCGTGATTACGATCAGTCACGGCGGATTCATTAAACGGTTCCCCGTTTCGGGCTACCGCCGGCAAACGCGCGGAGGCAAGGGTGTCACAGGGGCCGCAACACGCGAGGACGACTTCCTGGAGCACATGTTCGTTGCGAGTACGCACAACTACATCCTCATCTTTACGAATAAGGGCCGATGTTACTGGCTCAAAGTTTTCGAGATTCCGGAAGGCGGGAGGACGGCAAAAGGAAAATCGATCAACAATCTGATCACAAAAGCGCCGGACGAGATCATCGCATCCTTTATCGCTGTAAAAGAATTCGACGACAAACACTACGTCGTTATGGTTTCAGAGCAGGGGATTATCAAGAAAGTCCTGCTTTCAGAATTCAGCAATCCACGAAAGAACGGCATCACGGCGGCCAACCTGAAAGACAAAGATGCCCTGAAGGACGTCAAGCTGACGGACGGCAAGCAGGACATCATCATCGGAACGCGCGAAGGCATGGCAATCCGTTTCCGCGAGGATGAGATCCGGCCGATGGGCCGGTCTGCTGCGGGAGTGCGGGGTATTCGGCTGGCCAAGGGAGACAAGGTCGTGGGCACAATTACGCTTGGCCGGAAGGGAACGACAATTCTTGTCGCAACGGAAAAAGGATTCGGCAAGCGAAGCGATGAAGACGAATATCGCGTCAGCCATCGCGGAGGCAAAGGAATCATTACTGTTAAGACGTCCGACAAGACGGGTTTGATGATCGCCATCAAAGAGGTGGTCGAGACGGACGACGTTGTCGTTGTCACGACAAACGGAATGGTGATTCGCCAGCACGCGTCCGATATCCGGGTTGCGGGAAGGAATACGCAGGGAGTGCGATTGATACGGCTCAGCGATGAAGATACCGTCGCGGATGTTGCTGCGGTCGTTGCAGAAGAGGATGAAGGAGAGGGTTTGGGTAATGGGAGCGAAAAGAACGGCAAGGGTGAAGTGAAAGAATCGTCGAAACCTAAGGCACGCCAAACGAAGTCGGTACCGGATAAGAAAAAAGGGAAGAAGTAGAACGCGACAAATCGGGGGTGCGTGATAGCATCAAGAGCGACACGCTTCACCGCCCCGCCCACTCGAATAACTCCGCTTTACAAACCTAAGCTTGTCGTTTTTGTCAAACCGAGAGCACCAGCTCCGAAAGAGTTGGTTACACAATATTTGACCGACTATTTCGTTCTAACGTTTGCGTGTTGTCAGACAGGAAGAACTGAAGAGTGTTTGATAATTCACTTCATCCAGTTGGTTATGAACAGGAGGAACCACGATGGCAAGAAACATCGGAATTCTGGGCACGGGCGTTGTCGGCCAAATTATCGCCGCAAAACTTCTTGACCTTGGCTACCAGGTTATGGTCGGCACACGGGACGTAAACAAAACGCAGGCGCAGCGGGAACTGTCGCCGATGGGGTTGCCGCCCTTCAGCGAGTGGCACAAAAAGCACCCCAACGTGAAACTGGGCTCGTTCGCGGATGCAACAAAGTTTGGCGAGCTTATATTCCTCTGCACAAAAGGGAATGTGAGCGTTGATGCGGTCAAGCTTGCAAATCCGCAAGACTTCAAGGGGAAAACCGTCGTCGACATCTCAAACCCACTCGATTTTTCCAAGGGAATGCCCCCATCGCTTATCCCTCAACTCTCCAACACAAACTCGGTGGGAGAGGAGGTGCAGAAGGCCCTTCCGGACGCGCACGTGGTGAAGTCACTGAATATTGTGAACTGCGAGGTCATGGTGAACGCCGGGAGGTCGGGTGGGAGTCCCACGATGTTTGTGGCGGGAAACGATCCTTCAGCGAAAGCAGAGGTCACTCGCGTGCTCCAACAGTTTGGCTGGGAGGATATCATGGATCTTGGAGACATTTCTGCATCCCGCGGCATGGAAATGATGCTACCCATCTGGTTAAGAATCTGGGGAGCCACGAAAAACGGGTATATCGGCTTTAAGATCGTGCGCTAATAGACTTGTTTTATATGGGTTACGGTGAACACCTCACGCGTTTTCTTGTCGTTGACGGGACGATCAGCCGGGTGGATTTTTGACCAGGGGAGGCGGGTTGGCTTTCTGTTGGTGGGGGGAGGAGCGACCATGAAGATCTGCAGGAA
>JBARRO010000262.1:0-11661 GCA_049644265.1 Bacteroidota bacterium | reverse complement strand
CTGTGAAAGCTGTTCCTCCCACTGGTTGAGCGATTCGATCCGCTCAGCTTCGGTCATCCCCGGCTCATCTGCAAAATCGTCGGCAATCCGGGCAAAAGAATAAATCGCTGCGACATGGCTTCTCTTTTGTGAAGGAATAAAGCGCGACGCCACAGGAAAGTTCTCATAGTGTTCCGCGGCGAGCCGTTCGCAGTGGCGGTAACTCTCCTCGAGAGTCCAGTGTTTTTGCTCCGTAGGGAGGTCACGGGTAAGCATGATGCCGACAGAGGATCAACAAATTGTGGGGGAAAAGTAACGGAGAGCGCGAAAAAACTCTCAGGAATATGACAAATCGAGGAAGGAAAAGCAAGAAATCGGAAGGGAGGAGGGACTAACCCTCAACCGGGACCTCATACACCTGGATGGGAACATCCAACCCTTTGACCTTTACAGCTTCCAGCGGGCGGGTTGGGACCGAATCCTTGACCAGTTCGTACGTTCGTTGGGAGATCATGATTCCTTCCACCGGGGCACTGGACTCGAGCCGCTGCGCAAGATTCACATCGGAGCCAAGGACCGTGTAGGAAAGGCGCCGAGCGGAGCCCATATTGCCTACGACCACCGGTCCGGTGTTGATGCCGATTCGGATCTTGATGGGAAAGAGTCCGGTTGTTTCCCAACGCGCTTTCAGCTCCCGGCATTTTTTCTGCATCTCGATGGCGGCCTTGACGCAACGGACGGCGTGGTCGGGTTGCGGTTCAGGATCCCCAAAGAACACCATGAGTCCATCGCCGATAAACTTGTCGACGGTTCCCTCGTACTTGAACACGATATCCACCATTGCCTCGAAGTACTCATTCAGCATTTTTTGAATCTGATCCGGCGTCATGGTCGATGAGTATGTCGTGAAACTCTTGATATCGCTGAACATGACCGTCAGTTCTTTCTTCTGGCCGACGGCGTAGATCATTTCCGGATTCGCCATGATCTTCTTGACGACTGTCGGGGGGAAGTAGGCCTCAAAGGAGCGGCGGAGCGATTCCTTTTCCTTTTCCTCGTTGATGTAGCGATAAGCCACAATGGAGAAAACCGAGACGACAATCATCAGGGAAGGCCGAACAAGGTTCACGATGAGGTTGCCGTACAGAAACAGCAACGCGCCCCCGAACAAGTATCCGGCAAGGACCACGACCGCTCCGACCCAGAGACCGCGCGAAGAGAAGAAGAAGGCAAGCACAAAGACAATCGCCATGAGACCGATTTCGACGCCCAGCATCTGGAGCGTCGAGAGCTCCTTCAGGAAGTTCTCGGTGAGGATGGTGTGCATCACGTTTGCATGAAGTCCGCTCAGAGGGAAATTGTTGTCGGTCGGAACAGGAGCAACGTCGGATGATCCGGTTGAGACCTCGGAGACAACGGCGATCTTTCCGCGGAGTTCTTCCGCCATCATTTCAAGGTCGTCGCGGGAGTCTGAAACAAGGAGCACATCCGCAAAATCATAGTGCTTCATCCGCTCCCAACGACCGATGTAGTTGATGAGGATGTTGCAGCGTTTGTCGATCGGGATGACGATGTCGTGGGGAGAAGCGCCGGGCCTGTGAGCGTCCCGGAGGATGACATGTTGACCGGGAGTGAGGACTATTTTTTCGGGCGGAACGTTAAGATAGTTGCAGATCGCCCGGAATGGAAAACTCGGATAGAATGCGTCCTCGTATCGAATGAGAAGGGGAACGCGGCGGAACACCCCATCCCGGTCGAACCGGATACTGAGGTAGCCGAGACCCCGCGAAGCGCTTGCAAGCTCAGGAAATGTGATCAGCGGATTATATCCGACGTACATTTCGCTGGTATCGCCGTCCACCTCGACGTTCCATTTGGTGTTCTTGAGGTATGCGAGATGGGTGGCGGGCCGGTCCACCGTGGCAATCGGATTTTCCGGGTCCTGCAGGTCAAACGCGACTCCAAAATAAACGTTTCCAGCCGCCGCGGTTCCCTGAATGAAGGCCTGATCCTCAGGATCGTTTGAGCGCGCCTTGTAGATATAATCCCAGATCTGGACGGCCGTGCCCATTTCCCCAAGGTTCCGGGCGACCTGGCCAAAGTGGAATCGGTTCAGATAGGCGTTGGAGAGCTTCTGAAAACTCCCGTCCTTGAGGTCGACGTGTATAATGGTGCTATCGTACGGGACTCGGAATTGGGCGGAGTTTGTCCGGAAGACGAAGAACTGGTCGACGGTTTGCGCGTTCCAGGTTTCGAAAACGTTGGGGAGAAGCCAAAAGAGAAGATGTGCAAGGAGCAGTGAGGCCACGACCAGGAGGGTCGTGACCTGCACCGTCCGTTTCTTACTGGTGGTCAATGGTGAATGTTTTGCTGTAGAAATTGTTGGCGGAAATCTGTGTCGCGACTGTCGAAACGTCAGGCCTCTTGACTTCCTGTTGCTTCTCCAGGCTGCGAACGTTGCCTCCGATCGTCAGGGGTTTTTCCGCGATCGTGGCAAAATTCTTGAAGCGTTTCTTCACATTGCGAATTTCTGCAACAATGTCCTTTGCGAGATTGTCTTTCTTGGCGTCATCTTTGGCAGCGACGTAGTCGCCAAGTTTCGCTTCGAGCTCCAACAACCGTTCCGAAGATCCGAGGACGTAAAAAGTCTCCCGTCCCGTGGTTTTGTCCAGCTTGTTCCAGGTTCTGCCCTTCGGGATGTAGTAGTTCTTCCCGATCTCATAGTCCGAAGAAAACTGTTTGATGTCATACGGGAACAACAGGGAAACCTCTCCCTTGGGACCGGCGTAAATAACGTAGACGTAGCACTCTTTGGTCAACTGCACAAACATCTTGACCTCATCGCCGCTATTGAGCACCGTGTCGCGGGTTACGGAGACAAACTTACTGTTCTTTCCGGAGCCAACCATCGCTCCAAAAGACCATTGGAACGCAACGTTTTCAGCCGCTTGCTGATATGCCGGAGAGACCGGGCCGCCGGAATTCGTGATCATGGTGAACCCGACCAGGCTAAAGCAAACAAGTGCAACGAGAAGAATCGATCGTTTCATAGGAGTTCCCTTCTGATTATTTCAGGATAATAGCCATTGGCAAATCTTTGTCGTAATTCGTTTGACTTCGTGTGGGGTTCTGGGCTCCCCGTGTTTTCCTTTTGACTTGTTCCTCGACATACTGCATCAGTTCGTTGATCGTTACCGTCTGGTCGTTGTTGTAGTCCGCCTTGCCATCCAATCCTTCGAGCAAATAATACGTAAAGGCACCGTGGCCGAGGTCGGGGAATTCCTGCGATACTTCTCCCGCTGCACTTGCCGTGAAGATGACGGAACCATCCTTTGATTTTGACAGGTCGACGAGAAACTGATTGATCGGATTCTGTTCGGTTGCGCCGAGGCCTCGCGTGGCCACGTCAACGCTGATGCCGCCGCTGTGGCAGGCATCGGAGAAAATCACGCTTTTCTTCGCCGCAAGCTGCCGCGACATGACGGTCTGAATATCCCACATCGGAAAGGCTGATGTGGCCAACTTGTTTGGATCGCTGTCATAGGTCAGCAGATACAGGTTTTGAGGCCTGGTCGGATCTGGCGCACCATGCCCGGCGAAATAAATGACCACCAGGTCAATATCGATCGCCTGCTGGAGAAATACCATAAGACCGTCGCGCACGTTGGCGAGCGTCGCTTCCTTGTTGAGGTACACGCGCATGTGGTCGGCATCATAACTTCCTCCTTCAGGTCTTCGGAGGAAATTGGCGAACGATTCAGCATCCTTGTCGGCGTAGGTCAGTTTCGGAATGCCCGCATTGGCATATTCGGAGACGCCGACGATGACGGCCCATTTCTGAGGACCCGATCCCCGTTCTTTCTTTGTTGCACTCTGACTTGGAATACTTGCGGCCACATCCGAAATTTTTCTGGTGACTCCGATGGTTTTTGAAAACCGTTCCCCGGTCTTTGAACGCACTTTAAGCTCAATCTGGTTGTATCCGACGACGAGCGGTACTTCATCGGTGATCACATCGCCGGGGCCCTTGCCGATCACTGTCTGATTGGTAACGATATCAATCAGGTTTACCGCAAGAGAATAGGAAGAGACGTCAAACCAGGTTTTGAACTGAATGGGAGCAGAGGTCCTGTCCGTTTCACTGTTGTACACAGGCTTAACCACCTCCACAGCCTGATCGTTGGAGAGCCGCGACACGAAACCATTTCGTGTAACCGTGTGAGCGAACTTGTCGGTTACCTTGACTTGGAACGGAATCGTTCCGGTCGAATCGAGCTTCAGCGTATAGGAGAATTTCTTTGCCTTGAACCCAACGGGGACTTTGATGATCTCAGCTGGAGCAGGTTGAGTCAGCGGGACGTCCGTCCCATTTACTGTAACCTGACCCACTTCATTATCGTCAAACGCAATTCCCTGGACCGTGAAATCTTTTGAAAAAACTTTGACCGCCTGTCCGTCACAGGGCTGGAGCATGACAATAGCCGGGCTGGCCGTGTCGGGGGGTTCAGGAAGAACCTTCCAGCTCTTGAGAGAGCCCCTGCTTGTTCCGGCGACAAGAAGTTCGTCGCTTACGAAGGACGCGAAGGTAATGTAAGCGTCCTTGTCAACAAGCGTTTTTGTTGTGGTCAAGGAGACCAGGTCGGTGAATCTGAGCGTGCTGTCGGACGAAGCCGAGACAATCCAGCGCGACTTGGGGTCGGATGCAAGCGTGTAAACCGTGCTTTTGTGCACAGAAAGCTTCGTTTTTAGACTCTGCGCGATATAATCCCACACATACACATTGCCGTCAGCTCCTCCCGCCACAAGATACTTCCCGTCACTTGTAAAGACGAGGGAAGAGATTCTCTCTTTTGTATCTGTGAAGGCCCGCACCAATGTCATTTGAGCCAGATTGTAGACTTGCACCAGACCGCTGACAGTGCCAATGGCAAAGGTCTTGCCGTTTGGATGGAGAGCCAGAGCTCCGATTTCTTCTTTTATAGATCCGAGGGAGTTTACCGTTTTTGCGGTGTTTGCATCCGTCAGTTTGATTGACCTGTCGATCCCCACGGTCAGGATCAGGTTCTCATCCTGCACAGCGATATGGGCGATGCCCCCAGAATGCGGTGAGAGGGTCTTCGCAGCAGCGCCAGAAGGGACGTTCCAGATAACAACCTGGCCGTCGACACCCCCCGTGACCAGGAGTTGGCCGGAGGAGGAGAAGGAAAGTGACGAAACGCGGTTCGACATCCCGATGATTGTCGAAGTCTCGGAAAGTTTCAGTCCGTCGTAAAGCTTGACATTTTTCTCCGTGGAGGTTGCAGCAACAATCCGTCCGTTGATTGATGCGGCACCGCGATAGATGGGGCCCTTGAACGCGTCGACGGAACCCAGCTGTTCAATGTAGGGCTCCTTTTGAGAGAAGACCTGGGTGCTGACAACGAGCAACAGCAATGTCGTCGAGCGAATCAATTTTGAGAAGCGGGTCATAGGATGAAACCTCCTGTCGTTGGCGCTATCCAATTAATTACCACTGGAAGCGTAACGAGTTTGTGTTGTGTGTCAAAAGCAGTGCCGTGTGATATCCCCTATCACACATGGAAATAGACCAGTTCGATTTCGAGATGCGGCGGTCGGACAGTCGATAAGTGCTTGAAGTTTCGCTCTTTTTCGACTGAATGTCAAGCACGGAGGTTGCTTCTCTTGGGCTGTTTTTCTATATTTTGTCCGTCAACTCTACGTTCGATCAATCCTAAGTGGCCGAGGAAAGCAATGAAAAACCGAATCGCAGTTCTTGTACTATGCCTCGTGATGTACTCGATTTCCGCCTTTGCACAGGCGCCGTCTGTGCAAATCAAGGTCAAGGAGAAATCGGGTTTTCTCGGCATGGGGGGACCTCGAATCATCAATATTGAATTGTCGAATCAAGCACGCCAGCCGGTCAGCAGCGAGAACGTGAGTTCCGGGTTGTACTACTATTTCCTCGTCAGCCCTGCAGGAGATTGGAAGCTGGATGCAGATTTTGTCAAGGATGACCTGCCACGGCTGACAGTGTATCAGAATGAGCAGAAATTCCCGATCGCATGGAAGGGGGAGATTGTCGCAGATCCCAAGACCACCATCCTCCTTGGGTTTCCCAAACTTGTGAGACTTCATCAACTGTTTCTCTTTCAGGCACAGGTGGGGGATGCGACAAGTCAGGTGGAATTCAAGGTACCCCAGGAACTCTGGCCTGGGTACTCAGTCCTTAACGACCTGACAAAGCAAGCAGACAGCGAGTTGTCCGCACGGAAATACCGGTCTGCCATTTCGTTCTACGAAAAGATTGTCGACTCCCCTGCGTTACAAATATTCCCCCAATACGCGGAGGCCAAGGAAAAGAGAACAAAAGCCTTTGACAGCTATTTGAACGAAACCTCCGCAGGGTTCCAGGCAGCCTCTGCGTCACAACTCGATCTCAAGGAAAAAATAGCAGAGCTCGAAAAGTTCCGGCCGACGTTCCAGTTTTTTGTCGACTCGCTTCCCCGTGCTGCATGGGGAATCGGATCCCTCGATGCGACCATCGCCCCGATTATCGACCGGGCACGAACCGGTTTGAATCAGGCCAACTCCATGGTCGATTCGCTGTCCCGTGCATTGGAGGAAAGGAATACGAAGTGGATTATTGAGGGGTCGGCGTCCGGGAGAGAAGGTTACAAATACCAATACATCGTCCAGGCTCTCGCTTATGCCTTTTCAACGGCTAATTTCGCGGACACCGCAGCAACAACACTCACTCTGACGCTTCCCGAAAACCTGCAGGCACTTCTGGCAAAATACAATATCACGGAATCGTATGAGACGTTCCTGAGAATCTGCAACGATCGCTTTATGAACCGGCTGCCCGTCTTCCCTGTTGACTTTTTGCCCAATTTGAGGAAGGACACTTCCTACTTCGACCTGCCCTTCTACTCGATGCTGAAAGCTGTCAACGACTATTTCTATGGAAGCTTCGCGGTCGCCAAGGACGAAATCTTCAAAGTCTTCCGAACCTGCTACGACCCCGACCTGAACGCCCGGTTCGACCAGATGCGGATCATGATAGCGATTCGGGAGCAACGGGTTCCACTCGACGTCATGAAAATGATTCAGGAGGCTGAACAGTTGGAGGGAAAGAAGGACACGCAAGGCGCGCAGGACAAATACCAACAGGTGCGGGTTATTGCCCCGAACTTTGCCTATGGGTACTACGCTCTGGGAAAATTTTACGCAAGGTCGGGGGATGAAATCCGTGCAAACAACTCGTTTTCCAAAGCCTACCAGTTGGATACGCTCTATCTGAGTGCCTATCGTGATTCCTACAACCTCTTCTTTAAAAAAGGAAACTACGCTCCCATGATTGATGTGCTCACCCTGGCCTTTGAACACGGAAACGACTATTGGGAAGTGAACACCAACCTGGGAAATGCGTACATGGGCGCCAGTGATCCTGCGAGGGCAATCCAATCGTTTGAACGCGCGCTCGCGTTGAATCCCAAGAGTTACAAGACGAACATCAGCCTCGGCCAGGCGCACATGACGGTCAAGAATTTTCAGAAAGCCCGTGAGTACTTCAACAAGGCGATCGAGCTCGATCCGAACAGATCGGAAGCAGTGGACTTAATGAGCAAGTTGATGGAACTGCAGCGCAACGCGCACTGATCTTGCATCGTTCTGAAGATTGCTTATACTCAAAGAAGGGATTCTTCTACGGAAGATCCCTTCTTTGCATTTTTGTCAATGCATTGCTATATTACGCAGGCCCGATCGAGATCATTCGTTGCGAATGGTGGCTTGATTGGGTTTTTTTTACTTCGGGAACACGCACCCCGGACGAATGCTGGAACTCAGAGATTGTCGGGCACGTGGCGAATTGGCCCGATTCATCCTGAAAAACGGATTTCGTCGGGCAGGCAGACCTCCCGCCGTTTGAAGGCTTTAAGAGCTGAGGCAATCGGGCATGTGGCGGAATTGGCCCGACTTCATCCTGAAAGACGGATTTCGTCGGGCAGGCAGACCGGCCCGCCGTTTGAAGGCTTTAAGAGCTGAGGCAATCGGGCATGTGGCGGAATTGGCAGACGCGTTGGACTTAGGATCCAATGGAGCAATCCGTGGGGGTTCGAGTCCCTCCATGCCCACGGAGTACGAGGTAGGGTTCTCAGCCGGAGGCTGATGCGCCTCCGGCGCAGAGTCCCTCCATGCCCACAAGGTAAGTCGTTTGGTTCGGGACATCATTCAAGACTCAAGGAAGCGTATTGTGGAAATAACGGTTCATACTCTATCGGAAGTATCGCGGGAATTGGAAATTCAGGCAACGGCCGACGACCTGCGACCCCACTTTGAGAAGGCGTACAAAGCCTACCAGCCGAAAGTTGACATCAAAGGCTTTCGCAAAGGCAAGGCTCCGCTGGACCTCGTGAAGAAGTTGTACGGCGATCTGATTGAACAGGATTCGCTTCAGGAAATCGCGACCGAATTTTACAGACAGGCAGTGAAAGAGAAGGAATTGAAGCCGATCGGCGACCCCGCCCTTATCGACTTGGACTATAAAAAAGGGGAAGGGGTGCGGTTCAAAATCCAATACGACATTCGCCCGAAGATACAACTCAAGGACTACAAGAACGTTCCGGTGGAAAAGGTAATGCACACGGTGGACGAACAGGAATTGGAGGCAGAGATACTTCGGCTGCGACGCATGAACGCAGCGACAGAGCCGGCAACGAAAGTGATGGATTCAGAGTTCATCGTTACGGCAGACCTCCAGGATGTTGACGACGCGAACGTACCAATCATCGGAAAACGGAACGACAATGTACGGTTCTACCTTTCCGACGAGCAGCTTGAACAGCCCTTCAAGGATGCGCTGAAGGCGGCTGAAGTCGGAGGAGAATACCGCGTCAAGTTCGAACACCAGCACGGCGACCACTCCCACTCAGTTAATACCATCGTCAAGGCAAAGAAAATCGAGCGGGTCATCCTGCCGGAGTTGGATGATGCCTTTGTTGCAAAAATCACGAAGGATAAAGTGACTACCGTTGAAGCGTTTCGCAAGGACCTTCTGGATGACCTGCACGCATACTGGAAATCCAGGTCGGATCGCCAGGTCTTGAACGCCATCACGGGCGAAATCATCCGGCGTCACGATTTCCAGGTTCCCGAATCGCTTGTGCGGAGTGTGCTCGAAGGACTGCTGGAAGAAATGAAGAATGAGTACCCGAACAAACAACTCCCGGCGAATTTCGACCGTGAAAAATTCTTCCAGGAAAACAGGGCCTATGCGGTATTTCAGTCCAAGTGGGCGCTGCTACGGGAAGAGATCATCAGGGCCGAAAACATCCAGGTGAGCGACGATGACCTTGTAAAGCTTGCCGAGGAAGAATCGGCTAAAATAAAAATTGACAAAGAACGTCTTATAAATTACTACAAAACGTCGGATCAGATACGCGACCGCCTGGTCGGCGACAAGCTTCTAAAGTTGCTTGTGGATTCGGCAAAAATTACTGAAGTTGCTGAGAAGCAGCCCGTTCTTAACGCATGAAAGGATAACGAGTTCCATGTCCAACCCCCGTGAAATCTACAACCAGCTCGTTCCCATTGTCGTCGAACAAACCGGCCGGGGCGAGCGAGCGTTCGACATTTTTTCCCGCCTTCTCAAGGATCGCATCGTGTTTCTTGGCACGCCGATCGATGACAGCATCGCAAGTCTGGTGATCGCCCAGCTGCTCTTCCTCGAGTCGGAAGACCCCGACAAGGACATCAACCTCTACATCAACAGTCCTGGCGGAAGCGTCTCGGCCGGCCTTGCCATTTATGATACCATGCAGTATATTCGACCAGATGTTTCAACAATCTGCATCGGGATGGCAGCAAGCATGGCCGCTGTGCTCCTGACGGGTGGAGCGAAAGGAAAGCGGACGGCGTTGCCGAACGCGCGCATCATGATCCACCAGCCGTGGGGCGGCGTTCAGGGTACGGCGTCGGATATCAGCATTCAGGCCGAAGAAATTCTGAAGACGAAGAAGAAGATTAACGAGATTATCTCGAATCATTCCGGACGGACCCTCGAACAGGTTGCGAAAGATACAGATCGCGATTACTATCTTGCGGCATCGGAGGCGAAGGATTACGGATTGATTGACAACATCCTGTTCAAACGACAGGCAGAGACCAAAAAGTAACATTTTCTTACTCACCTGAGCAGGCATGAGCCAGAAAACAAAACAAGGCGAGAAGATCGCGTGTTCGTTCTGCGGGCGATCGCCCGAAGAAGTCAACAGCATCATCGCGGGCCCCGATGTGTATATCTGCGACCTGTGCGTTTCGAGCTCCGTTGACATCATTAAGAACAACATCGCCGCGATCAATGCCCGCAAAGGGGGATTCAAGCGCACACTCACGCCGGTTGACATCAAGAAAGCGCTCGACGAGTTTGTCATTGGGCAGGAGCTTGCGAAGCGCACGCTTGCGGTGGCGGTCTACAATCATTACAAGCGCGTCGATTCGAACGAATCACTCCAGAACCTCGACGAAGTTGAAATCGAAAAAAGCAATATTCTCCTCATCGGTCCGACCGGGACGGGAAAGACCCTGCTTGCACAGACGCTTGCCCGGATCCTCGATGTCCCCTTCGCCATTGCCGATGCGACAACACTGACCGAAGCGGGTTATGTCGGCGATGACGTCGAGACAATTCTAGTATACTTGTTACAGAATGCCGATTACAACGTCGAGAAAGCTGAACGGGGGATTGTCTACATCGACGAAATCGACAAGATCAGCAGGAAGAGCGACAGCGCATCGATTACCAGGGATGTATCGGGGGAAGGGGTTCAGCAGGCATTGCTGAAGATTCTCGAGGGGACGATCGCCGGAGTTCCGCCCAAGGGTGGCCGCAAGCATCCCGAGCAAAGTCTCATCAACATCAACACCAAGAATATTCTTTTTATTTGCGGCGGCGCGTTTGAAGGTTTGGAGAAGGTTATTGAGCGGCGTGTCAGCTCAAATCCCGTGGGATTCGGAGCGGAAGTGCGGGGGAAGAAAAGCAAGGCGCGGGAAAAACTTCTTCAGCTTGTCGAACCGGATGACCTGCTGAAATACGGATTGATCCCGGAGTTCGTCGGCCGCCTCCCCGTTGCTGCCACCCTGGAGCCGCTCGACGAGACAGCGCTGTTCAATATTCTCACGCAGCCGCGAAATGCCATTGTGAAGCAGTATCAAAAGCTTCTTGCGATGGAAGGTGTGGAGCTGGAGTTTGAGGAGCCGGCGCTTCGTGCAGTGGTGGAACGTGCGATGGAGCGGGGGACCGGGGCGAGGGCGCTGCGTTCAATCATTGAGAACGTCATGCTCGATGTGATGTACCAAATTCCGTCGAGGCACAACGTCTCGAAGTGCATCGTCAATCGCGACACGATTCTGAAATCGAAAGAACCAATCTACCTCTACGAAGAACGTAAGTCGGCGTAACTGTTCCCGCCACTCATCCTCCGCTCCAAGGATTATTTTCCCACGGAACACACAGAAAAGAGTTTAGGTTAGAACAGATTCCGTATCCGTTTCGCGAGCGGTTCCATAGGCCTAGTGCCGTTTCTCCTAAGTAATCTTGTGATATCTTCGGCAGTCTCTTCGAGAACGGGCACTAGTGCTCGCTTCCTCCACAGATGGCTGCGGTCAACACAAGGTTATTTC
>JBARRO010000261.1:0-20868 GCA_049644265.1 Bacteroidota bacterium | reverse complement strand
CCCTCACCCCCCCACCCTTTCCTTCAAGCTTTGCAATTTCGTCCCGCAGCTCGGCAGCGCGTTCGAATTCCAGATCCTTCGCGGCCCTCGCCATCTCGGATTTCATTTCTGCCAGGAGGTCTGCCCGCTGCTCTGTTGTAAGGTACTTAATCACCGTCTCGGACACGGCGGCGGCTTTTCGGACTCCGTGCCCTTCCCGCTTTCCACGCACATCGGCCACCGCGGTTGCGGCGAGAATCTCTTCCACAGACTTATAGACCGTCTCCGGCTGTATTCCATGTTTTTCGTTGTAGGCAACCTGTTTTTTCCGGCGACGGTCGGTCTCATCGATCATACGCTCCATTGAGCCGGTCATGGTGTCCGCATAGAGAATCACCTTGCCGTTCACGTTGCGCGCGGTCCGTCCCGCAGTCTGAATGAGAGACCGCTCCGAGCGAAGGAATCCTTCCTTGTCAGCATCAATGATCGCCACAAGAGAAACTTCCGGAAGGTCGAGGCCTTCACGAAGCAGGTTGACACCGACAAGTACATCGAATTCTCCAAGGCGCAGGTCGCGGAGAACTTCCACACGTTCCAGTGCATCGACTTCGGAATGGATGTACCGAACCCTGATGTTGATGTTCGTCAGGTACTCCGTGAGATCTTCAGCCATCCGCTTCGTCAGGGTTGTGACCAGTGTGCGTTCCTTTTTCAGTGCCCGGGCTCGTATCTCTCCGATCAGGTCGTCGATCTGGTTCTTGCTTTTTCTGATCTCAACCATCGGATCGACAAGCCCCGTCGGACGGATGACCTGTTCGACGAACACGCCTTTCGATTTCTCAAGTTCGTACGGACCCGGTGTCGCGCTCACAAATATCACCTGCTTGACCATCGACTCCCACTCATCAAATTTCAATGGACGGTTGTCGAGTGCTGACGGGAGCCGGAAACCATATTCAACGAGGGTGGTCTTCCGTGATTTGTCTCCTGCAAACATCCCGCCAATCTGAGGCGCAGTCACATGGGATTCGTCGATCACCGTGAGGTAATCGTCGGGAAAGTAATCGAGCAAACAGGAAGGCCTCGAGCCCGGTTCCCTTCCGGCGAGGTGGCGCGAGTAATTTTCGATGCCGGAGCAGTAGCCAACCTCGCGCATCATTTCCAGGTCGAACCTGGTTCGCTGCTCCAACCGCTGCGCTTCCACAAGTTTTCCCATCCCGCGGAGTTCCTCCGTCCGCTGACGGAGCTCCTCATAGATTCCGTTCATCGCACGTTCGATCGTCTGACGGGACGTAACGAATTGCTTCGCCGGATAGATCGTCTCGTAGTCCGCTTCTTCCAGGATGCGTCCGTCCGTCTTGTTGATAAACGACAGCCGCTCGATCTCATCGCCGAAGAACTCGATACGAAGGGCCTCTTCGTTTTCGTAGCCGGGAATGACCTCGACGACGTCTCCCCGAACGCGGAATGTCCCGCGTGCAAACTCGTAGTCGTTCCGCGAGTAAAGCATGTCCAGAAGCTTTCTCAGAACAGCCTGCCGTCCGATTTTTTCTCCCTTTTTCAAGCTGAGGGTTTGGCCAATCCATTCTTCCGGAGCACCGATACCGTAGATGCAACTCACGGACGCAACAACGATGACATTCGGGTCCCCGCTCAGCAGCGAACTTGTTGCCCTCAAACGGAGCCGGTCAATTTCGTCGTTGATGGAAGCATCCTTCGCAATATACGTATCCGATGTCGGCACATACGCTTCCGGTTGGTAGTAGTCGTAGTAACTAATAAAGAACTCGACACGATTTTTCGGGAAGAATCCCTTGAACTCCGCATAAAGTTGGGCGGCAAGCGTCTTGTTGTGAGAGAGGACAAGCACCGGCTTGTTGATTTCCTTGATGACATTGGAAATAGTGAACGTTTTTCCGCTCCCTGTGACTCCCAACAGCGTTTGATAGCGATCTCCGCGCTTCAAGCCCTCGATAAGCTGCCGTATTGCTTCGGGCTGATCGCCCGAGGGGGTGAGATCGGTTGTCAGGAGGAAGGGCACGGGGGGATGGAGTTACGGGTGTAAGGTTTCAAGTTTAGAGTTAGAGTTCAAAGTTTCAAGTTCAAAGTTCAAGGGAGCAATCAATCTGTGTTCATCTGCGAAATCTGTAATCTGCGCTAGATCTGTGCAATCTGTGTAATTGGAATATACCTATCCCCCAATCTCCATGCAACCTTGCCTTCCTCACATCCATTCACTACTTTAGGTCGAACAATTTTCTCCATGGGCAAATTCCTCTCCTCTCTCCTTCCCTTCCTCCTCATTGTAGGTGCAGGATGTTCACGAACCTCCCCGGTGGACACCGACAAACTCGCTGACGCCTACGTTCAAGTTATTCTCCTTCAGGAACAATACCGGAGGTCCGACTCAACCGCAACGCCGCAACAGCACGAGCAACGGATCAAAGAAACTCTCGCATCGTTTCAGCTGACACCGGAAGAATTTCGTACGCAGTTCGAATCGGTCTCACAGTTCCAGGAAACACTGAGTCGGTTTTATGAGCGCGTGAATAAGAAGCTCGTTGAAAAGCGGCGGTGAGAAAGTAGCGTTAGCTGTTGGCGACGTTCACGGTAGCACGAATCTTCTCAAAGGGCCAGGTACGACGATGGAAAAAAGCAGGACGAACGATTCGGAATTCCGGTGGCGCGGGCATGAGGTTTCCCGGCTGGAGGGTTTTAGCGACGCCGTGTTTGCGTTCGCAGTCACTCTCCTTGTTGTGTCCCTCGAGGTTCCGAGAACCTTCCGGCATTTCGGACTTCAGGATCCCTACACCATCGGCCTTAACTGCGTGCTGCTGTTCGTCGTTCTGTTCTACGTCTATCCTTTGAAATTCGTGTTCACAAATTTCATGGATGGCCTTATGGGCGTCAGCCGGGGCGAGCAGCTGGTCAATGGCTCAGTTCAGCCGGTATTCACGGCAGACCAACCCGGCACGATGATGATCATCTACAGCGCGGGTTATATCTCCATCTTTGCAGTCTTTGTACTTCTCCATCTTCACGCGTTTCGCAAACGCGAGGAGCTTGAGCTGACGGACCTCGAGGTGTTCGACACGAAAGTCCGTATTGGCGATTTCCTCGTGTTTATTGCCGTTGGCCTGATCTCCATTTCCATCATTTTCATCATGGGTTCACGGGGGTCCGCTCTTTCAGGATTCTCATATTTTCTCATCGGCATCGGAATGTCCGTCCATCGTTCCATTGCAGGGAGACGTCGAAAAAGGCTCATAAAATCCTCCTGAAAGCAGCCCATTTTTTCGGCTTCATCAGTCTTGGTTTTTCTCGGAGCAAATTGTTACCTTGAGCCGGCTTTCGGTTATTCTCCTTTCCCATTTAAACTTCGAGCCACGATAAGAATCATTCTGTTTCTTTAAACCGCAACGCACGCGGAGGAGGCGCAAAGATCGCAAAGGGGAGGGATAATATTTCATTGTGTCTTGGATGTTTTTCTTTGCGTTCTCTGCACCACTTTGTGACTGTTGGCTTTCATCGCAACCTTTGCGGTTCTATTTTTTCAACGGTCATTCCATCTCTCAGGAGCCTCTCATGAAAAAACACTTCCTCCTTTCTCTCGTGCTCACAGGAGTCCTTCTTTGGCCGGCGGCGTGGGCTCAGGACGGATTCAAGGCGGTCGAGAAACAGGTTGTTGAATTCAACCTGAAGAACGGCCTCAAGTTCCTCGTCCTCCCGCGTCACGACGCGCCCGTGGTTTCCTTCCACACCTACGTCGCAATCGGCTCGGTCAATGAGAGCCGTGGGATCACCGGTCTCGCGCACATT
Organism: Bacteroidota bacterium; assembly: GCA_049644265.1. Lineage (GTDB taxonomy): Bacteria > Bacteroidota > Ignavibacteria > UBA10030 > UBA10030 > JBARRO01. The sequence goes on along the minus strand of JBARRO010000261.1, from coordinate 17,070 downwards.
TTTGAGCATCTCGCCTTCAAGGGCACGTCGGACCTCGGCACCAAGAATTTCAGGCAGGAAAAACCCGCACTCGACGCACTCGACAAAGCATGGAAGGCCTGGCGCGAAGAAGAACAAAAGATGAAGCCGGATTCGTCGAAACTCGCAACGCTCCACAAGGAATTCGAGAAGCAGCAGCAGACGGCGTCGGATCTGAACGACTCGGAGGAATTCGGCCGCGCCATCGAACAAAACGGCGGCGTGGGGCTCAACGCCTCGACGAGTGCCGACCAGACGCAATACTACTTCAGCCTCCCTGCAAACAAGCTCGAACTCTGGTTCTCGCTTGAGTCTGCACGGTTCTACGATCCGGTCATCCGCGACTTCTATAAAGAGAAGGATGTGGTCATGGAAGAGCGCCGCATGCGCACCGAGAGTAACCCGATCGGAAAACTCATCGAGGAGGTGCTTGCCGTGGCGTTCAAGGCGCATCCGTACAAGGACCCGGTCGTCGGCCACATGTCCGACCTGAAAGGGATTTCCCGGGACGAGGCGCTCGCGTTTTACAAGAAATACTACGTGCCGCAGAATATGACCATCGCCATCGTGGGCGACGTCGACCTGAATGAAGTGAAACGGCTTGCCGGCATTTATTTCGAGAGAATACCGGCCGGGCAGAAGGTTGAGCCGGTCCGCACGGTGGAGCCACCGCAAAACGGTGAGCGACGCGTTGTTCTCCACGAGCAGTCCCAGCCGATTCTCCTCGTCGGCTACAAGAAAGCCAATGCCATCGATCCGGACGATGCGGTCTACGACGCAATTTCCGACATCCTGAGCTCCGGGCGAACGTCGCGTCTCTACAAGTCGCTTGTGCGTGACAAGAAACTCGCGGTGCAAGCCGGAGGATTCAGCGGATTTCCCGGAAACAGGTATCCAAACCTCTTCATCTTCTTCGTCGTTCCCGCGCAGGGAAAGACCAACGACTCCTGTCTTGTGGCTGTCGAGCAGGAGATCGCACGATTGAAAACTGAAACCGTCAGCGAGGAAGAGCTGAAAGCTGTGAAGACCCGGGCAAAAGCGGGGCTCATCCGCTCGCTCGGCTCCAATGCGGGCCTTGCGGGCCAGATGGTGTTTTTTCAGGGAATCATGGGCGACTGGCGTGAGATGTTCCGGAGTCTTGACAAAATCAACGCCGTCACCGCGGACGACATCAAACGCGTTGCGAACAGTGTCTTCCAGGACAATGATCGCACGATCGGCATGATCGAGCCGGCGAAAAACAACTAATGCACACCGCATACACCAGGAGAACCACTATGAACCCGAGAAGATTTTTCACCCTCCTTGCGCTGACGGCGGTGTTTGTTGTTTCCGCCGTTGCACAACAAACCGGCACCAAGCCGCTGAACTACAAGAAAATAAAGTACCCGAAACTGAAAGAGATGCAGATTCCGGAGCCGACCCGGTACGAGCTTTCCAACGGGATGGTCGTGTATCTTCTTGAAGACCACACGTTGCCGACAATCGGCGCATCCGTGATGGTCCATACCGGCACTCGGAACGAACCTGCGGATAAGGTCGGCCTTGCCAGCATCACCGGCCAGGTGATGAGGACCGGTGGAACGACCGCGAAAACAGGGGACGAGATTGACGAGATGCTCGAGCGCGCTGCGGCTTCCGTCGAGACGTTCATCGGGCTCACGTCGGGAGGCGCACGGCTCTCTGTATTAAAAGAGGATATCGACATGGGCATTTCCACACTCGCCGACATCCTGCGGAATCCGGCCTTTCGCGATGAGAAGATCGACCTCGCGAAGATTCAGCAAAAATCCGGCATTAGTCGCCGCAACGACCAGGTTCAGGGGATCGCCGGACGGGAATTCAACAAACTCATCTACGGCGTGAGAAGTCCGTATGCGCGTACGACCGAGTACGAAACGATCGAAAACATCACCAAACAGGACCTCGTCGACTTCCATAAAAAATACTTCCTCCCGAACAACATGATGATCGCGTTTTGGGGGGATTTCAAAACGGATGAGATGAAGGTGAAAATTGAAAAGGCGTTCGGCGACTGGCCAAAGGGAAGCGTCATGCTTCCCCCCTCGCAGCAGCCCCGGATGGCAGCGGCCCGTTCCGTTAACTTCGTCAAGAAGACCGACGTCAACCAGTCGAACATTTACATTGGCCACTTGGGCGGTAAGCTGAACGACCCGGAAAGTCCGATGCTCAACCTCGCCGACCAGGCGCTCGGCGGTGGGTTTGCCTCGCGGTTGTTTACCAAAGTGCGGACGCAGCAGGGCCTTGCGTACGCCATCGGCAGCGGATGGCTTGAGGGCTTTGACTACCCCGGGGCTTTCCGTATGAGCGGTTCGACGAAGTCGGGCACAACCGTCAAGATGGTCAATTCCATCCTCTCGGAATTCGGGGACATCCTCAAGAACGGCATCACCGATGAAGAGCTCAATTACGCGAAAGATTCGTTTCTGAATTCGTACGTGTTCGAATGGGAGTCAAAGGCGAGCGTCATCAACAAGCTGATGTCCCTGGAATTCTTCGGATATCCGAAAGACTACTACCAGAAACAAATCAAGGAAATCCAGGGCGCCACGAAGAAGGCGGTAAACGACGCAATCAAAAAACGTTGGGATGCGGACAAACTTACGATTCTTGTTGTCGGTAACGACGCGGAGTTCGACTTGCCGCTCAGCTCACTCGGCGACGTTCGGACCATTGACATCACGATTCCCGCCGCACCCGAAAAAATTCCGGACCCCACACCAGAAACGACGCTGAAAGGCAAGGACCTCCTGAAGAAGACGCTCGCGGCCATGGGGGGAGAGAAATACCTCGGCGTAAAGGACATTGTTGAATCGATGACGATGAAGATCATGAACACCCCCATGGGAGACATGGAAATGCAGTCGGATATGACCATGGTGCTGCCGTCCAAGCTCGCCACAAAGATGTCGACCGCAATGGGCGAGATGACCTCGGCGTGGGACGGAACGAGCGGATGGATGGACATGGGAGGAAGGGTCATGGATCTCCCGGGGTCGCGCGCAGATGATATGAAGAAGCAGACCTACCTCAATCCTCTGAACGTTCTGCAGAACTTTGAGAAACCCGATTACGTTGTGTATTGGTACAAAGACGACAAGGTCGCCGACAAACCCGTCAGCGTCGTCTACATAAGGCATACACCGACGAACGCCAGCTCGCGATGGTTTGTGGACACTCAGACGGGTCTCGTCGTCAAGACGATTTCGAAGCAGACCGGACCTTCGGGGCCGACCGATGCGGAACAGTTCTTCTCCGATTACCGCAATGAAAGCGGCGTCATCCTTCCTCACAAGATGGAAGTGTATATGGATGGAAAGAAGAACATCGAGATGACGGTAACAGGAGTGAAGATTAATTCGGGGGTAAAGGATGAGGTGTTTAAGAAACCACAATGAGATTTCGCCGATGACGCAGATTTAGCGCAGATTGCAGATTACGCAGATGGACGCAGATTGTGAGGTCTGCGTAATCTGCGCTGAATCCCAATGAACCCCGCCAAAAGGTGGAGCACGGCGGGCAGGGTACTCACCAATCAACCAATTAACCAATTAACCGCCAACCAATTCATGGATTTCTCCATCCACCTCTCCACCTCCATCACCATCTCCGCACCGAAAGAAGCGGTGTGGGATGCGCTGACGAATCCTGCGAAGATCAAGGAGTACTTGTTCGGAACGAACGCGATTACTGACTGGAAGGTCGGAAGCCCGATTGCGTTTGAGGGAGAATGGAACGGCAAGAAGTACCGCGACAAGGGTACGATCCTCGATTTTCAGAAGGGGAAACTTCTGAAGTATAGTTATTGGAGCGGTTTCTCCGGGTTGGAGGATAGACCCGAAAACTACTCCCAGGTCACGTTCACAGTCGAAAGCTCAGGGAACAAAACAACTCTGACGCTGAATCAGGTTGGATTTGTGGACGAAAAAGGCCGGGACCATACAGGGGAGAATTGGGCGCAGGTGTTTAAGATGATGAAGGAGATCATTGAGAAGCAGAAGTGATTACTCAGATGACGCAGATTGAGCGCAGATGACAGATGGCGCAGATTATGAAGTCTGCGTAGTCTACACAAAACCACTAATTAACCATTTAACCAATCTACCAATTAACAAGTTAGGCTCAAGGAGATCCTTTATGACCGGACTGCCCGCGCTCTTGCTTCCCATTCTTGTCTCGTCCGTGTTCGTCTTCATCGTCAGTTCGATCATTCACATGGTGTCGCCGTGGCATAAGAGCGACTATCCCAGGATGCCGAACGAGGACAAAGTGATGGATGCTCTGCGTCCGCTTGCGATTCCTCCGGGCGAATACATGATTCCCCGCCCAGCCGACATGAAGGAAATGCGCTCACCGGAATTCATAGAGAAACAGAAGAAGGGTCCGGTCGTCATGATGACAGTGTGGCCGAACGGTCCCTCGTCGATGACCAAGAATCTCGTGCAGTGGTTTCTGTATTCAGTCGTCATCGGATTTTTTGCTGCCTATGTCGCGGGCCGGGCGCTGCCGGTTGGAGCAGCTTACCTGCAAGTGTTCCGGTTTGTCGGCACCACAGCGTTTGTCGGATATACCCTCGGCCTCTGGCAGATGTCCATCTGGTATAACCGCTCCTGGTCCACAACCATCAAGTCAACAGTCGATGGGCTGATTTACGCACTCTTCACGGCGGGAACGTTCGGGTGGCTCTGGCCACATTGATTTCGCAGATGACGCAGATTGCAGATTGCGCAGATTTACTCAGATTGGAATGCTTAGAACAACTCCCGGAATCTCACAGAGACTTACTCAAGAGAGGTTCCGGGAGTCTTGCTATAGCCCCTCAGCTTCCTCCCTCTTGACACATCCTCTAAAATCCGCTATATTAAAGGCGACATATTTGTCAGATATCTGTTGACGTGTGAGCAAAAATGTCAGATGAACTCTCTGACTCATAGACTCATAGACTCATCTACTCCACTACTCCCATGAAATCCTCCATCGCACAACGCATCCGCGACGCCCGGCAGAGCAGAGGACTCGACCAGGCAAAACTCGCCGCGAAGATCGACGTCGCTACGAGGACCGTCCAGCGCTGGGAAAAAGGAGAGCAGGTACCTGACAGCAACTATCTGATGCGCATCGCAAAAGCCACGGGCGTTGCACCGCACTGGCTTCTCTCGGGTGACGGCAGCATGTACCAGCAGCAGGCGCCACTGTCAAAAGTTCTTTCCCTACCGACCAGCCGGTACAAGAAGGTTGAGCTTATTTCCCTTCCCCTTCTTTCTTCCGTTCCGGGCGGCGCACCAAGCCTCACGTTCCATCCCGATTACGTCGAGAAGTACATCACGGTCGACGACGTCCACGACTCCAACGCGTTCGCCCTGGAGGTCAAGGGAAACAGTATGGCTCCCCGCATCGAGGACGGAGACATTGTCGTTGTGACGCCGAAGCTCGAGGCGCACTCGGGAGACATCTGCGTTGTCCGCGTCCAGGACGAAGACACGCTTAAGCGCGTCAAGATCGAGGAACAGTACGTCCACCTCATTCCTCTCAATCCCGACTTTGAACCGATGGTGGTCCGGAAACGTGACGTGACGTTTATGTGGAGAGTGGTGAAGGTGATAAAGAGCTTGTGAGCAACAGCAGGGGAGTTGAGGAGAAGGGGTGAACGGGTGAAGAAGAGAAGCGGTGCAACAGTGCATGGGAGAGACGGATCAACGGAGGGAAGAAGAATTATCGAATGTCCAATATTGAATGGTGACGTTTCGTTCTCGTTCCCCAGTACCCCAGTCCCTATTCGCACCTTCTGTTTCCTTTGACCGTGCCCCGAAGCAGTTCCTCACCTCTGCACCTCTGCTCCCTCGCTCCGATTCTGCTCTTAGACTGCACACACAATGATATCACTCAACTTCCCATAGACTCCTCACTCCCCATTGCTTTTCCCCCATCCATTCTGTAATTTCGTTCAACATCATTTTCGCCTTCCCATGGTCAAGCAGTGTTGTGTTCTTATCTTTGGAGCTTCTCTCTTCCTCGTCGGCTGCGGCATGCAGGTCTTTACCGGCAAACACGAGGCGCGCGGCGTTTGGATGTCCCGCTTCGAGTATACCGGCGAGAGATTCCGCAGCCCCGACAGTGCGAAAGCCCGTATTCGTCAGGTCTTTGAAAAAGCCCGCTCCGCAAAATTCAACATGGTGTTCTTCCAGGTGCGCGGCAGCGGGGATGCGCTGTACCGATCGCACTACGAACCATGGTCGCAGCTGCTGACTGACACCCTCGGGAAAGACCCTGGATGGGATCCACTTGAATTTGCCGTCGCCGAAGCCCACCGTCTCGGACTGGAGCTTCATGCCTGGATGAACACGTTTCCGATGTGGCGTGGCTCGAAACTACCGCCTCTTACGACACCCCCCTCTCCTTACTTTGCACATCCGGAGTGGATCATCTGCGATTCGGCGGGCAAGCCGATGAAAACCGAACCGGGCGGCACCGACTACATTTGGGCGAGTCCCGGCATCCCCGAGGTTCGCAAGTATGTCGTTAGCATTGCACGGGACATTGTCGAGAACTATGATGTGGATGGAATTCACTTCGACTACATCCGCTATCCCGAAGGTTCGCCCGTTAAAGGGTACTCGCACGATTCCGTGAGCGTCGCGCGCTTCATGAGCACGGAGGGAAATCCGTACAGGATTTCCTGGGACCATTGGCAGCGGGAGCAGGTGAACGAGTTTGTTTTCGATGCGTACAATACTGTCTCGACGATCAAACCCCGCGTCAAAATGTCCGCGTCTGTGATCGGAAAGTACATGGGACAGGGATGGACATCGTACTACGTGGTCTACCAGGATCCCCGCCGCTGGATGGAAGTTGGAAAGATCGATTTCATCGTGCCGATGGTCTACTGGGAGCGTCAGCATCCGACGCATCCGTTTGTTCCGCTCATTACCGAGTGGCATGACCGGGTTGCCTACGACCGGCAGGTCGTCCCCGGCCTGGCCATGCGCCTGATGACGCGGCTCGGCTGGCAGGAGATTGCCGCAGAAATTCTCGAAGTGCGCAAGCGTGGTCTCTCGGGTGTGGTGTTTTTCTCGGCATCGGGATTGGAGAAAGCATGGGACCTTGTCGGAATGGATGCATTCCCCTACTGGGCGGACGTGCCGCGGCTTGCCTGGAAGGACAGCATCGCTCCGGCTCCCCCAACCGCTCTTTCCGTGGAGGGAAGGAGCGACGGCATTGTGCTTCGCTGGCAGGCTCCCCCGGACGACAGCCCGCTGAATTTCAATATCTACCGCTCATCGAATCCGCAGTTCTCGCACGAGGATGCCTACACGCTTCTTACGGTCACACCACGAGGCACGACAGAATTTCTTGATTCGGATGCGCTCAAAGAGGGGTCGTCGGAATTGTTTTATGCAGTCTCTTCCGTGGATTTTGCCGGAAACGAGAGCTCACTCACACCGATCGCCTCAACACGTATCCCGGCTGTCACGCAGCGATAGAAACCATTGAACCTGACCCCCGCTTTCTCATTGAATCGCCCATGACCGACCTTACGCCACGTGACGATGTCAAGAAATCCGTCAGCGAAATCCTGAAACGCGTCGACATTCTCGTCAAACAGGGTGAGCTCGACCAGGCAACCCGCGAGCTCGAACGGGCCAAGGAGATTGATCCGAAGAACGTGTACGCGCTTGCATTTGAAGAGCGCATCGCGGGCCTCCGCGTGCAGGTAAACCAAAACAAGGAAGCTGCAGAAGCAAAACGCATAGCCGACCTCCTGGCACAGAAGAGAGCGGAGGAAGCGCGGAGGAAATCGGACGAAGAGCAGAAGAAGAAGGATGAGGAGGCTCGGAAAATCATCCTCGAGCGACTCAAAGCGGAAGCGGAGGCGCGGGCAAACAAGGAACGGGAACTCCACGAGCAACGACGCAAGGTCATACAGGCTGCTGCCGCGAACGTCAAGTCTCCGGTTGAAGCAGTCGCGACGTACAAACAGGTCCTCCACGATGTCTGGTCCGACGGGGCGGCAACGGAGGAGGAGAAGGAGACACTCCGGGAACTCCGGGAAACGTTTTCCATTCCGATGGCCGATCATGAAAAGCTCGAGAAGGAAGCGAAGTACGAGTGCTATCTCGATGCATTTCGAAAAGCCTATGCCGGGGACACGGTCACGCCGAAAGCGGCAAAGACGTTACAGGATCTCCGGCTTGCGTTCAGTATCTCAGAAGAAGAACATTTGCAGATCGAGGCCCAGTTACTGACCCGGCTCCAGAAGGAAAAGAAGAAGGCGAGCATCCTCGTCATTGATGACGACGAGAAACTCCTCGAGATCCTCGCGAGCACCCTCGACGATTCCGGCTACGAAGTGAAAGCCCTCGCGACCTCGGATGAAGCCTATGCAATCCTGAAGCATTGGTCGCCCGACCTGATTCTGTGCGACATCAACCTTGAGACTTCGACCATGGGCGGCTTCACCTTCTACGAAAAGGTGCAGGAACTCGAGCATCTGCAGGACATTCCGTTCATTTTCCTGACCGGCCTCACGGATGAAGTCCTTGTCCGCACGGGCAAGGAGCTCGGCGTCGACGATTATCTCACCAAGCCGATCTCGGACCAGAATCTCCTTGCGACCATCCGTGGCAAGTTGAAGCGCTTCAAGAAACTCAAGAAGGGGAAGAAGAAATAGAGCACTTAGTTCTGGGCCAGCGTGAGGCGGCGATAGACAATGGCGGCAAGCGCAACGGCGTTCATGAGGAAGAGGTTGAGGTAAAGGTAGAGGTTCAGGTGGTTGAAGAGCGAGCAAAGCATCAGCAAAAACAACTCCGTCCCCAATCCCACGAAACCCGAAAGTCTCAACGCGGCGCGGTTGGCATACCACGTCTCGAGAAACTTCGCATCATCGTTTCCCTTCCTGCACCATCGATCAACAGCCAGAATCAACCGATCCTGCCACCCGTAGAGAAACTGAAAAATTCTCTGGAGCCGTAACGTCGCGGCGTCTCCGCGTTTGTCCTCCTCGGTTACCCCTTCCACCAGCCGATTGTTTTCGTACTGTCCCTCGAGATGGAGGAATGCGGCTTGATAGTAGACATGATACGAGACCCGCAACGAGAGTCCAAGGAATGCTGCGGCAGCAAGAACTGGCGCCCGGATATCTCCGCTTGCTTTGTAGAGCATCCATCCGATTGCGGCGAATATCGCTAGATGGGCAACAAAGTCTCCGATGGAGTCAAGGAATCTTCCGTTCCGACTGTAGAGGTTCTTCGCCCGCGCGAGCTGTCCATCTGCAGAGTCGAGGAGGTCTTTGAGCGTGACCAGAAGCCCTGCCGTGGCAACGGAACCCGGATCTCCCTGAAGAAATGCATACGCGGCAAACAATCCCGCGACCGTCGACGCAACGGTGACCTGATTTGGCGTAACAAAGGTATGATAGAGCAAACGAACAATGAGCCCGGCCGCGGGACGAAGTACATACGTGTTGATCAGTTCATCCGCTGCGCGCGACTTCACCGACTGCTCGTAGCTATACGGGGGGCTCAAGAGATCTTTCCTGCAACAAGCTTCTGAGCTTCTTCCAGGTCTTCTGGTGTGTCGATTTCGATTGTCGGAAACTTGCTGACGTCCACCGCCTTCATCTCAATCCTTTTCCCGATCATCTCCTGAAAGCTTGCTTCGTAGAACTCCGTCCGCCCTTTACCTTCCCTGACACGTTTCTCGAGAATGTCAAACAACAGTTCCGACGCGGAAGGTGAAAACATCTCTATCCCCACTGATTCCCCGTATGTTTCGCCGAGTGGGACATGCTTTCCGATGGAATGGATGATTCCCTTGCTGTCGACCTTCACGCGAATCTCTTCCTCGTCGTGTGACCCGGCAACGCGGACGGCGATACAATCGGGAGAATCCTGTTGAAGGAGATACGGGAGAAGAGTGAATGGGAAAACTATATCGCTGTCGAGGAGGAGAAGTTTTTTCGAGGGCCGGCTCTGTTTTGATTCGGCTTTGTAGTACTCACGAGCCATCAGGAGCGAGAATGCGTTATTGGTGGATTCGAATCTCGGGTTCGTCATGAACCGGACCCTTCGCGTCGGGAATTGTTCTTTGACGAACCTGCGAACCTCATCTGCCTTGTAGCCCACAACAATTCCCACTTCCCGAATCCCAGCTTCAAGGACATTCTCGATCGTTCGCTGGAGGACCGGTTTTCCGCCGACATGCAGGAGGCACTTTGGATGGCCTCCGGAGAGCGAACGCATGCGCTGCGCCATTCCCGCGGCGAGAATGACGCACTTCACGCAGAAACTCCGGTCCGCGTGCGGAGAAATGCCTCGAAGGCTTGAAGGAGAAGGAGATTCTGTTCGCCGGTACCTACCGTGATTCGCATGTGGTTTTGAAACTCGGGCTCCGTGAAAAACTTCACAAAGATTTTCCTTTGCTCCAGGAATTTCCGAAGGGGTGTCTTGAGGTTGGGAGGAATTCTGACCAGAACGAAGTTCGCATCAGAAGCGTAGCAACGGAATCCTTCATGGCGGACAAAGAATTCTGCATACCGCTTGCGGTCCTCCTGCATGAACTGGCTGACCCCGCGGTAGTATTCCGGAGAATCGAGTGCGGCAAGAGCAAGAACTTCCGAGATGCGGTTGTAGCCGAGATATCGCGACGCGAACCTGGTCAGTCGGCTGAGGCTTGTGCCCGCGATCGCGAAAGCAACGCGTGCGCCCGCAAGAGCGTAGTATTTCGAAAAGGTTCGCAGGACGAGAAGATTTCTGTAACGGGCGACGAGCTGCGACACTCGTTCGTTGGAAAGGTCTCCAAATCCCCAGTACGCCTCATCGAGAATGACGATGCTTTCTTTGAGCGCCTCCGTCAGCCGTTCCAGCGCTCCGTCCGGAAAAGAGTTTCCGGTGGGATTGTTGGGTGAGGCAATCAGCACAACGCGTGGCGATTCTTTTTCGTACATGCGGATCATCTCATCGACATCATACAGGTAGGATGAGCTCCCCTCTTTCAGAGAGTAGGTAATGGTCTCACCGCCGACTTCCGACGCCACCTTCCGATAGTACCACCAGGACTGCGCGGGACAGAGCATCTTCTCTCCGGGGCCCAGATAGCAGTGAACTGCCTGCTTGAGCATATCCTCACTGCCCTCGCTGATGAGCACTTGGGGCTCAGGAACCTTGAGCTCCCGGGCGAGCCGTTCGGAGAGCCGGCTCTTGACTCCGCGCGTGAAGTCCCTCGAGTAGACACTTAATTCCTCGGCAGTGATATTTCTCAACACCTCAAAACACTTCGGAGCCGGACCGTACAGGTTTTCGTTGCGGTCGAGGTGGAGGGTGGAAGCGGTGGAATCTAACGGGTCTTGTGCTGGAGTCATCGTCTGTACTGGTCAATGGTGCGCGACGGCGCGGTGGAGCAAGGGAGTATGGAAATTGAGGGAACGCATATATGAAGAAACAAGTTCAAAGTTCAAGGTTCAAAGTTGTGGGTTCAAGGTTCAACGGAAAATCAATCTGCGTTCATCTGCGAAATCTGTAATCTGCGCTAAATCTGCGAAATCAAATCCTACTCCACCACCCACGGCTCCAGCAAATTCTCTCCAATACCCTGAATGAACCTTGATGGCTTGGTTAAGATCATTCCGCTCTCGCGGTCGTAGATATTCATCGGATAGGTGATAACCAGATTCTCCTTGGCTCTTGTGCAGGCGACGTACATCAAGCGGCGCTCTTCTTCAAGTTCATCGTCGGTGGCAACGGCGCGCATAGCCGGGAACCGGCCTTCGAGCGCATAAATAACGAAAACCGAGTTCCACTCCAGGCCTTTGGCGCTGTGGATGGTCGAGAGAGTGAGGAATTCCTCTTCGGGACCCGGGGATTCGACATCGACGATGCTCTCGTTCGGCGGCTCCAGGGCAAGGTCCGTCAGGAGCGTGCCGATCTCCTTGTACCGTTCGGTGATATTCTGGAACATCTCGAGGTCTTTTTTTCTTTTTTGATGATCGTCATAGCGGGTCCGAAGGATCGGGTCATAGTACTGGAGGATCTGATACGCCTTTTCGGCCGGCGCAACATTTGGGGAAGCCACGTTTTTTAGCACGCCGAACAATTTCCCGATATTGTCCGAGTAGTCGTTGAACTGCATCCAGAATTTGGTGGTAGGAAGAGTCTCCTGATCTGTTGCCGCCGTGACTCTTTTCTTGAGAATATCGTCGATCACTTTTTCCGCTGTTCTCGGACCGACACCGTCGATCAACAGAAGAATGCGATTCCACGAAACGACATCGCGCGGATTCTCGAGGACGCGGAGGTACGCAATCACGTCCTTGACATGGGCGGTCTCGATGAACTTGAACCCGCCGAACTTTGCAAAGGGAATGTTGGCTTTCGTCAGCTCAATTTCCAGGTCGAACGAGAGGAACGATGAGCGGAAGAGCACGGCAATTTCTTCAAGCGGAATCCCCTGCTCCCGAAGCTCGAGAATCTTCTGCACGACATAGCGCGACTGCATGTTCTCGTTCTCTGCAGAAACAAGCTGCGGCATCGATCCGCCGGATTTTCTGGTGTAGAGTTCTTTGTAGTACATGGCGGTCAGCAGTTCAGCAGTTAGCAATCAGTGGGAGCCGGTGGAAAACGATTAGCGGTTTGCGATTAGTATTAGCTAAAAAAATGAAATCTGCGCAATCACTCGTGACTTCCCCGCTTGAGAATCTCGTTCGCCAGGTTCAATATCGGCTGCGTGCTTCTGAAGTTCTCCTCGAGCTTGATCACCCTGCAATCCGGAAACTCCGTTGGAAATTCCATGATATTCTTGATCGTGGACCCCCGGAACGAATAAATCGACTGGGCATCGTCTCCCACCACCATGATGTTCTTGTGTTTGAAGGCCAGGAGCTTCACGATCTCCGCCTGAACCTTATTCGTATCCTGATACTCGTCAACCATGATGTATTTGTATCGGTCCGAAAGGACAGCGCGGATCGACTCGTTCTGCCTGAGGAGGAGCGCCAGGTTGAGGAGCAGATCGTCGTAGTCCATCAGGTTGTGCTCACGCTTGTATTGCACGTATGTTGTGTGGATGATCTGGATATCCCCTTCGAGCTCGAGATACTGCGGATAGTCCGAAGCGAGGAGTTCCTTTGTCGGCGTCAGAGTATTGACCGAGCGGCTGTAGAGATCGTAGAGGGCCTCCTTTCGCGGGAAACGTTTCTCCTTGGTGTCGAATTTCAGGCGGGTGCGGATCAGATTGACGACATCTTCTGCGTCGCCCTGATCGAGGATGGTGAAGTTCATTTCGTAGCCGAGTTTCGAGGCGTACTTGCGCAGGACGGAGTTTGCGAACGAATGGAATGTGCCGCCCGCAATCTGCTCACACCGGCTGTCGAGCAGAATTGCAGCCCGTCGCAGCATATCCTGCGCAGCCTTGCGTGTGAAGGTCAACAAAAGAACCGCATCAGGCTTGACACCCAACTCAACCAGATAGGCCACGCGGTAGACAACGGTCCTTGTCTTCCCCGTTCCAGCCCCCGCAATAATGAGATGCGGACCGTTTACCGACGTTACCGCCTCGTACTGTGCACCGTTGAGCTCCTGTTTGTAATTGATCCGCAAGTTCTTGGGATCAATCAGATGGAGATGGTCGGTGGGAAGGGTTTTTAGGGTGAATTTCTTCAAGGAGACAGTCAGCGATCAGCTTTCAGCGGTCATTGTCAGTAGTCAGTTACCAGTTGTCAGTTAACAGTTCCTACGTAGGTCTGGTGAAGGAGGATTGGAGACAAGAGAATAGGATATTCAACCCGAAACTAGAGACTTCAAACCCTCAACTTGCATCTTCTCATAGACTCACAGACTCATAGACTCCCTACTCCATATCATATCCGCTCCAGCTTTTCCACCGTCCTCCCGCTCCTCACATTCCCCGTATTTAACGTCGTTTTGGGCTCGAGCAGAAGAATATGGGCTTCCTCTTCAGCAACGGGCAAATGCTCAACGCCCTTCGGCACAATCACAAATTCACCCTCCTGCAAATGAACATCTCCATCCCGAAACCTGATCGTGAGCTTCCCCTTAACCACGAGAAAGAGTTCATCTTCCTTGTCATGATGGTGCCATTGAAATTCCCCCTTCACCTTCACAAGCTTCACGTACGAATCGTTCAGCTCACCGACAATTTTGGGAGACCATCGATCCTGGAAACGGTCAAGTTTTTCTTTCAGACTGACTTTCGCAATCATCATCCTGGCACCTTCTTCCACAAATGAACTTTCTCGGATGCGAGAAGATACGCTAAAATGAGAAAAAACGAAACCGGTCACCGCCTTGAGTTTTCAGGAACAAAGGAGTAAGTTGAGGAAGCAATTAGCGGTCAGCTATCAGCTGTCAGCGACCAACAGTAAATCTGGTGTACGCTTCACGTTTCACCTTTCACTTTTCACTCTTGCGTTTGACCACTCTTTCCAAAACCTCCCATGAATATCCTCGTCCTTAATTGCGGAAGTTCTTCCTTAAAATTCCAAATCATTGAAACCGATCTCGACGTCATCGACAAAGACGGAGACAAGCAAAAGGCCAAAGGTCTCATCGAAAGAATCGGCTCCCAGGCCCTTCTGACTCTCCAGGTCACGGGAAGTCCGGCCGTAAAGCTCGCAACGCCGCTCCGCGACCATCGCGCAGCACTCGACTTCGTCGTCCGATGGATGATCTCGCCCGACGCGAAGATCCCGGGAATTCAATCGCTCGCCGATATCCATGCCGTCGGACATCGCGTCGTGCATGGCGCCGAGAGGTTCACAAAATCCGTCATCATCACCGATGACGTGATCGAGGGTATCGAAGACACGATCGAACTCGCACCGTTGCACAATCCTGCGAACCTCAAAGGCATCTACGCAGCCCGCGAGTTGCTCGGAGTCGGAGTGCCGCAGGTGGCGGTGTTCGACACGTCCTTCCACTCGACGATGCCGGAAGTCTCGTACCTCTATGCCATACCCTATCAGCTTTATCGCCGTCACAAGATCCGTCGATATGGCTTTCACGGAACCTCGCACAGGTATGTAGCCTACCGCTACCGCCAGCTTACCGGGAAAACACGGGAGGAGACGAACATTATTACACTCCACCTTGGCAACGGTTGTTCTGCGTGTGCCATCAAAGCAGGCGAGTCTTACGACACTTCGATGGGGCTGACCCCGCTCGAGGGACTCGTTATGGGAACCCGCGGAGGCGACATCGACCCCTCCGTCATCGAGTTTCTGGCACACAAGGAAGGGATGTCCCTTACCGAAATCGACACCGTCCTGAACAAGCAGTCAGGGCTGCTGGGGCTCTCCGGCCTGACGAACGACATGCGCGACCTTCTTGCAGAAGAGCAGGAACACAAAGACCGCCGCGCCTCGCTGGCGCTCGACATCTTCTGCCATCGCGCGAAGAAATACATCGGCGCCTACCTCGCAGAGATGTCCGGTGCCGATGCGCTCGTGTTCACGGGGGGTATCGGAGAAAATTCTGCAGTCGTCCGGCAGCGGATCGTCACGGGGCTCGAGTTTTTGGGAATCGAGATCGACGAGGCACGCAACAAGGCCATGGTGGCTGGGAAGGAAGGGGAGGTCCAGTCCGGAAAGAGCCGGATGAAGGTGTTCGTCATTCCGACCAACGAAGAACTCCTGATCGCCCGCGACACAGTTCGGAGTATTAAGGACGCGCCACGACGCTGGTAGCGTCTTTCCCGATGTCCATCAACGGCCGACGTGCATGGAAATTCCTGCTTCAGGTACTCATTGCCGCGGTGGTTGCTGTCGCCATCTGGTCGATCCTCCTCATGTTCTTTGAAGAATCCTTCATCTTCTTTCCTTCGAAGTACCCGTCCGGATACTACGACATTGCCGCACGCTCACAGGATATACGCGACTGCTGGATTGTCACGGAAGACGGGCTCAAGCTTCATGGGTGGTTTATCCCTGCCGAAAATCCCGTCGCGACCGCAGTTGTTTCCCACGGGAATGCCGGGAACGTCTCCCATCGCCTCGATTTCCTCAGGCATCTCCAAAGAGCCGGATTCAATGTGTTGATGTACGACTATCGAGGATACGGGAGGAGTGAGGGAACGCCGTCGGAATTGGGCATCTATCGTGACGGAAAAGCCGCTTATGAGTATGCGATCCGACTCCCCGAAGTCGACCCAACCAGGATGATTCTCTGGGGAACGAGCCTGGGCGGAGCAGTCGCTGTGGACGTTGCCACGCATTGTCCTGCCGCGGGTCTCATCCTCGAGTCAACCTTTACTTCCGCTCAGGATGTCGCCAAATCCGCATACCCATTCCTTCCCTTCCGATTCCTCCTGAGGACAAAATTGAACTCGATCGACAGGATTCGAACACTCACTCCCCCTATTCTCTTCCTCCACGGTTCCAAGGATCGAATCATCCCGTTCGGACTCGGACGAAAACTCTTCGAATCGGCCAATGAACCGAAGGAGTTCTATTCCATCGAAGGCGCGGACCACAATGATACCTATTCTGTGGGAGGAACAGGCTATTTTGAGAAAGTGAGAGAGTTTGCATTCCGCGTGACATCTTCACATCACTGATACCAGCCGCTACATTGTCTTTGTCAGGTGCAACCTTTCTTTGACTGAGAAAGTCTAAAGAGGACGGTCCCTGATGGGCGACAAATCCTCGTACTTGCGGTCCGTTCTACAACATTTCCTGAAACTTCACTGTTCGCAAACTCGTAAGTGATTAAAAGATTACGGAGCATTCCCATGAAACGAACGGCCCCCATTCTCCTCCTGTCAACCGCATTGTTCCTGACTTTGGCCATGGGTCAGGAAGCCCGGGAGGTCCACAAGACCCTCCCTCTCAGCAAAGGCGGCCTGGTTTCCATCGATACCTACAAGGGAAGCATCACTGTAACACCTTGGGATCGGAATGAGGTCGACGTCACCGCAAAGATTGAGCCGGACGACAGCTGGTTTGAAGGGTCTGCGGAGTCAACAGATGAAGATGTCAAAGATACCGAGATTCGAATGGACGGCAGAAAAGACGAAGTGCGCATC
>JBARRO010000260.1:0-27277 GCA_049644265.1 Bacteroidota bacterium | reverse complement strand
AGCGCAGGAGAACAGCGCAAGTTCGTCGAGGGGCGAATCACGGAAGTAAAATCAGATCTTGAGACAGCGGAAAACAGGTTGAAAGAATTCCGGGAGAAAAATCGGATCGTCACCGGCTCTCCGCAGCTTCTTCTCGAACAGGAACGATTGTTGCGGGAACTGCAGATCAACGCAACGGTGTACACCGAGCTCAAAAAACAATACGAAATTGCAAAGATCGAGGAGATCAAGAATATCCCCATCATCAATGTTATGGACGAGGCTCGTCCCGCAGCACTCAAGGATCGACCCAAGCGTCGTGACATCGTGCTCACGATGTTGCTGCTTAGTTTCCTTGGCACATGTTCCTACATACTTATTCAAGACCGGTACGGTGAACGGATGAGGGGCATCTATCGTTCGGTCATCCATTAAAGACGCGCCATTCGCCAGAACGCCCCCTCGAAGTTTGGCCTCACCGCTCAGGATGGATTCATAACCTAACCGAACAACGAACCCTTACCGCGAAAAACGTTCTCATGCTCGAAAAGAAATCAATACTTATTACGGGAGGAACCGGTTCCTTCGGGAAGCAGTTCATCCGCACCGTGTTAAAGCAGCACAAGCCTGAACGGTTGATCGTGTTCAGCCGCGATGAGCTGAAACAGTTTGAAATGCAGTCGGAGTTCTCCGAGTCGCGCTATCCCTGCCTGCGATATTTCATCGGCGATGTGAGAGACCGGGATCGCCTTCATCGGGCCTTCGAGGGCGTCGACATTGTTGTCCACGCGGCGGCGCTTAAACAGGTGCCGACGGCGGAATACAACCCCATCGAGGCAATCCGTACGAACGTCGACGGAGCGATCAATGTCATCGATGCCGCCTTGAATCGGGGGGTGGGACGGGTGGTTGCACTCAGCACGGACAAAGCGGCCAACCCCATCAATCTCTACGGGGCGACGAAACTCTGTTCGGACAAGTTGTTCGTGGCGGCAAACGCCTATTCCGGACAGAAGAACACCCGCTTTGCTGTTGTGCGGTACGGAAATGTTGTGGGAAGCCGCGGTTCCGTGGTCCCGTTCTTCCAGAAAATGAAGGAAACAGGGCGCATCCCCATCACGGACAAACGGATGACCCGGTTCTGGATCACGCTTGAACAGGGCGTCAAGTTCGTTCAGGATTCACTCGCCTCAATGCATGGCGGGGAAATCTTTGTTCCGAAAATCCCGAGCATGAACATCATGGATCTGGCACAGGCCATCGCACCCGAATGTAAATACGACTTCATCGGAATCCGGCCGGGAGAGAAGCTTCATGAGGTGATGGTTCCGGAAGACGACGCACGGCGGACCATTGAGTTTGACGACCGGTTTATTATTCAGCCGGATCATCGGTTTTGGAATATCGAGGAGACGAACCACGTTGGCGGAAAGCTGTGTCCGGACGGTTTCAAATACAGCAGCGATACGAATTCACAATGGCTGACGGTGGATCAGCTCCGAACAATTGTGAAAACTCCCGGCGGATCCAAGAATGGGTAAGGTGTACTCATACGGTCGCCAAACCATCGGGGACGACGACATCCGGGAAGTGACCAATGTCTTGCGGGCGGACTTCCTGACGCAAGGGCCGGCCGTTGGAGTCTTTGAGCAGGGGCTTGCTGAAACACTGAAGTCACATCACGCTTGCGCCGTCAGCAGCGGAACCGCCGCCTTGCACCTTGCCAGTCTTGCCCTCGGGTGGAAACCCGGAGATCTGGTCATCACGTCTCCGCTGACGTTCCTGGCGAGCGCCAACTGCATCCTCTACGCGGGAGCAACACCCGATTTTGTCGACATCGACTCCACAACGTATACGATGGACGTCGGCCTCCTTTCAAAAAAGGTCGAAGATCTTTCCCGAAAGGGGAAGAGCATCAAAGCGGTGGTCGCCGTCGACTACGCGGGGCAGCCCTGCGACTGGAAAGGCCTTCGAACCCTCGCTGACAAACATGGATTCCAACTTGTAAACGATTCCTGCCATGCCCTCGGAGCAGCCTATGAGGGAGACACCGGATACGCAGTCCGTTATGCCGATGTCGCCATTCTCAGCTTCCATCCCGTGAAACATATCACGACGGGAGAAGGGGGAGCCGTGTTGACGATGCGGGAAGACCTTGACGCCCGCCTGCGGATATTCCGGAATCATGGCATGACCAAGGACCCAAACCGGCTCGAGAGGAACGATGGTCCATGGTACTACGAGATGCAGGAGCTGGGCTTCAATTACAGAATAACCGACATCCAATGTGCGCTGGGCACCAGCCAGCTGCGAAAGCTTGCCGGCAATCTCGAAGCGCGTCGCCGGATTGCCTTATCGTACGACAAGCTCTTCGGGTCTGACAGCAGATTCATCACTCCCCGGACGGCATCCTATGCCACGCACGCCTACCACCTGTATCCGCTGCAAATCAACGTTAGCAAAGTTCCCAGGTCAAAACGGGAAATTTTTGAGGACCTCAGGCAGAACGGCATCAATTGTCAGGTACACTACATTCCCGTCCATCTTCAGCCCTACTACCGCCGGAAGTTTGGGTGGAAAGCCGGGGATTTTCCGCTCGCCGAGGAATTCTACGCCCGAGAGATTTCGATTCCGATGTACCCCGGCCTCACGGAACAAGACGTGAGCTTCATTGCCGGCCGGATCATGCGTGCAGTCGGAGAGGTGTGATGGTGTTTGTTATCCGTTCGGATGCGTCCGCAGAAATCGGCAGCGGACACATCATGCGGTGTCTGGCGCTCGGCCAGGCGCTACAAGACGGAGGTCAGTCCGTCGTCTTCCTGACGCAAACACGGAACAGGCTGCTTGTCGACAGACTCATTCGTGAGGGATTTGATGTCGAAATGCTCGAGACTGGAATCCCGGTCGCCGAAGACGGAGCGCAGACGGCAACGCGGGCTCTGAAGCGAAATGCTGCATGGGTTATCACCGATGGATACCGTTTTGACACATCGTTCCAACGGATATTGAAGCAGAGTGGTGTGCGTCTGATGTGTATCGATGACATCGCCGAGTGCCACTATGTGAGCGATATCGTGCTCAACCAGAACGTCAACGCTGAAAAGGTCTTCCGATATTCGTGTGAATCCTACACCACGCTCTTGCTTGGGACGCGTTATGCGCTTCTCCGGCGTGAGTTTCTCAAGGCAAGGACCTGGACGCGGTTGATCGCCCCCGAATGCAGCAGGATCCTTGTGACGATGGGCGGGAGTGATGCGGGGAACGCCAGCGGCAAGGTCCTTGAGGCCCTCAACCTGCTCCACGACGTGCGACTGCACGTCAAAGTTCTTCTCGGTCCGGCGTACCCGAAGGAGACGGAGTTGCGAGCAGACGCATCCGGGAGCCCGCATACGATTGAAGTCTATCAGGCTCAGGAAAACCTCGTTCCAATCATGCAGTGGGCCGATCTTGCCATAACGGCAGCGGGGTCAACCGTTTGGGAACTCGCTGCTCTTGGCACGCCCATGATGGTCGGAATCCTTGCAGACAATCAGGAGCCGGTGGCGCTGAATCTTCAGCAGGAAGGGGCTGGGGAAAACACAGGTTGGTACGCGAGGGTTGAGCCAAAGCGGATTTCCGAAAACATTCTTGCTCTTATTCGAACCCCCGAGAAACGTGGGACACTCTCCGCAAACGCAAGGAACCTGATCGACGGCTCATCAATGAAGAGAGTGTGCATGGCCCTTTATGGAGATGCAATCTTATGAACGACATCGTGATCGGCGGGAAGAAGATCAGCCGTGATGGGCCTCCCTTTATTGTTGCGGAAGTTGGGATCAACCATAACGGAGACCTGGCTACCGCGTTGAAAATGATCGGGGTTGCAAAGAAGGCGGGAGCGGACGCTGTGAAGTTTCAGACGTTCAGGGCAAGCGAATTCGTCGGCGACCCAGAGCAGATGTTCACCTATCGATCGCAAGGGAAAGAAGTCACCGAGTCTATGCTGGAGATGTTCAAACGGTATGAGCTTCGCGGGGATGACTGGAAGGCAATCAAAAGAAAATGTCATGAGGAGGAGGTGGCCTTTCTCTCGACACCGCAAAACCGGAGCGACCTCGACCTTCTGCTTGAGATCGGGATGGACGCAATCAAAGTCGGCTCGGATGATTTCACAAATATCCCGTTACTCAGAAGTTATTGTGAAACAGGACTGCCGATGATCGTTTCGTCGGGAATGGCGGATCTTGCCGAAGTCTATCGAGCGCTTTCGGCCATCGGTACGTTCGATGGATACCCCACAGTGTTGCTCCATTGCACGTCGCAGTACCCAACTCCGCTGCCCGAAGTCCGTATCCTGAATATTCGGACACTCCTCAAGACATTCCCGATGATTGTCGTCGGATTCTCCGATCATACGCAAGGACCGTTGGCTTCCTCCCTCGCTGTTGCGTTGGGTGCGCGCGTCTTTGAGAAGCATTTCACTCTTCGTCATGACCTGGCAGGCCCCGACCACTGGTTCTCCGAAGATCCGGAGGGCCTGAAGGCGTGGATGGACGGGATTAGAATTTCGTACACCATGCTGGGCGATGGCATTGTTCGACCCACTGCGGCTGAAGAGAACATGCGGGGAGTTGCTCGAAGAAGTGTTGTCGCGCTCCGGGAGATCCGGGAAGGGGAAGTCCTCGACGCCTCCAACATCGGATTACGGAGGCCAGGCTCGGGTCTTCCGCCGGAACTGTTCTCAAGAATTCTTGGGATGCGTGCGTCCAGAGTTCTTGCGAAAGGCCAGACCCTCACCTTGGGAGACTTCACAAAATGAAACCCACCGAATTCAAGCACCTGTTCTCCACTGTGACTGATTTCAAGGAGAACCGGTTCCATCCCCTTGTCTGGATCAACGGGAAGCCGATCATTGGAAAGAACGTCTACATTGGAGGCATGTCGGAAGTCAATGCAAAGGGCGCCAGAGTGAAGATCGGAGACCATTGTGACATTGCATCATTCGTCGCGATCAATTGCGCCGACTCACACAAGAAGACCGTGGGAATGTCCTCCAGGGTGGAACGCCGGAACATCACTCTTGAAAGAAATGTGTTCATCGGTTCGCATTGTGTGATAAAAGGCGGAGCCCATATCGGTCACCATTCTGTCGTAGCGGCGGGAACCATTGTTGAGGGGGTGACCATCCCCCCGTATTCCCTCGTGATCGGGAATCCGATGAGGGTGAAGGAAGGGTACTACAGACGGAGACGCACCAGGAAATGATTCCCCACAACAAGCCCTCTTTGGGACCCGAGGAGGAAGAGGCAGCTCTCAGAGTTTTGGAGTCAGGATGGGTGGCTCAAGGGGTTGAAGTTGAGTCCTTGGAAAACGAGTGCTGCTCGTTTCTGAATCTTCCGGAGGGTCATGCGGTCGCCGTTTCGAGCGGAACCGCAGCCCTCTTCCTTTCGCTGTGGGCACTTGATGCAACGAGCAAACGTGTGACATTTCCGGTTTACGTGTGCTCGGCTCTTCGTCACGCGACCGCTCTCGCCGGAGGGATTGAAGTCCCTGTCGATGTGTCGGGTGCGGATCCCAACGTCCACATGGAGTCGGTTCGTCGCGCGCGCCCCGACATTGCCATCGTGCCCCACATGTTTGGCATTCCGGCAGACGTACGGCAGTTTTCAGGTATGAAATTCATCGAAGACTGCGCGCAATCGTTCGGGGCAAGCATCGACGGAGTGAGTTCGGGATTGCTCGGAACGATGGGGGTATTTTCTTTCTACGCCACAAAACTTCTCACGACGGGCGGACAGGGGGGGATGGTGGTATCGCGACAGAAGGACTTGATCGGAAGAATCCGTGATTATCGTGAGTTTGACCAGCGCCGAGACAGCAACAAGAGATTCAATTTTCAAATGACCGACCTCCAGGCTGCGGTTGGACGCGCGCAACTCAAAAAGCTTCCCCGATTCCTCAGGCGTCGCGAGGAGATCTTTGCCCGTTATCGGGCAACGGGACATTCTTTTGTGGATGTGCCACAAGGAGCGTCGGCCATGAAACCCGTTCGGTATCGCGCTGTTCTGCGCACGGACGACCCGGCCCGGATCATCGGAGCGTTGGCACAACGGGGAATTCGTGCCATTGTTCCCGTTGAACCGTGGGAACTCCTTGGCAGTGAACAGGAATTCCCCGATGCAGCGAAGCTCTCACGCACCACAGTCTCGATCCCTCTTTATCCTGCCCTGAAGGACGATGAGGTCGACTCGATCGTCACTGCGCTCGAGGCCTGCCGATGATTTTGACAGCACACCAACCGGTCTACATCCCCTGGTTGGGCCTCTTCCATAAGATGTACCTGGCTGATCAGTTCTGCATCTTCGATATCGCTCAATACCAGTCACGGGACTACAACAACAGGAATAAGATAAAAACCAATACCGGACCGATATGGCTGTCGGTCCCGGTTGAATCCAGGAATCATTTTGAAAAGAAGATCTGCGATGTCAGGATCGTCCAGGACGGATGGAACAAAAAACATTTCAAATCGATCTCGCTGGCGTATAAGAAAGCGACGTTCTACGATCGATACATGGAAGGATTGGAAAAGATCTATCACCAGACTTCCTACACCTTTCTGACTGATCTTAACACCGACATGCTTCACTTTTTTCTCGAATCTCTTGGAATTCAGATTCCTACGGTGAAGGCGAGCGATTACGAGTTTGTCGGAACGAAATCGGATCTTGTCCTTGACATGTGCAAGAAACTTGGAGCAAAGACGTACATCTTTGGAGCTCTGGGCCGGGACTATGCCGACGTCGCGTCGTTCGTCAATGCGGGGATCAGACCTCTGTTTCAGGATTATCGCCATCCGACGTACCGTCAACTCCATGGCGAATTTATCCCCTGCATGAGTGTCCTCGATCTCTTATTCAACGAGGGGCCCGATTCCCTCAGGATCCTTGTCTCGGGGAACACTTCGAAACAGGACCTGCTTTCAGACTCTGCCGTCATGAAATGATGTCATCAAAGAGAAACCCGTTCATGCCGGCCGCATTGTATATGATCCTTGACTGAGCAGACTGCCGTGTCTTCATCGGAATGGAACGAAAAATACAAAACGGGCGAACAGCTGAGCGTATGGCCGTGGTCTGACCTGGTCAGCTACGTGATGAGGTACGCGACGCCTGCAGGATCCAATTGGAGAGTGTTGGAGCTTGGTTGCGGGGCGGGCGCAAACATTCCTTTTTTTCGAAGTCACAAGGCCGAGTATCATGCGGTCGACGGAAGTCAACACATCGTGCAACGATTATGCGAATCCTTCCCGGAATATCGACACCAGATCAAGGTCTCTGATTTTACCGAGAGTATTCCCTTTGAAGGCCCCTTCGATCTTGTCGTGGACAGGGCAGCGGTGACACACAATTCCAGGAAGGCAATTCAGCATGCCTTGGCGCTGGTCCATGACAAATTGAAACCCGGGGGGACATTCATTGGGATTGACTGGTTCTCTACGGAACACAGTGATTTTCGTTACGGCAGTACCTATGAGGATGAATACACGAAAACGAACGCGGAACAGGGTCAGTTTGCCGGCATCGGCGCGGTTCATTTTTCGGACAAGGCTGAGTTGCAGTATCTCTTCCGGGGATTTCGGCTGGAAATTCTTGAACACAAAACGATCCGACAACAACTGCCCGACAGTGATTTCGTTTTTGCATCATGGAACCTGGTAGCACGAAAAGGCTAATATGAAACCTCAACGAAACGTCATTCTGGTTGTCGCTTCTCATCCTGACGATGAAGTGCTTGGATGCGGCGGGGCGATGGCGCAATGTTCTGAACGCGGAGATGAAGTCCACGTGTTGATTCTCGGTGAGGGACTCACGTCCCGGCAGTTAACGCGAAGCCCGCGTGACGTGAAAACCGAAATGAGTCGCCTGCACAAGCAGGTCGCATCTGCGGCGAGGCGGCTGGGTGCAGCCTCCGCGGAGGTGCTGAAATTTCCCGACAATCGATTCGATAGTGTCGACCTGCTTGATCTTGTTCACGCAGTGGAATCAAAAAAACGCGAGGTGAAGCCCACGGTTGTCTATACGCATCATCGGGGCGATCTCAATGTGGACCATCAACGAACATTCGAGGCGACCGTGACGGCATGCAGGCCCATGAAGGGAGAAGTCGTGCGGGAGATTTACTCGTTTGAAGTGCCCTCCTCCACAGAATGGCAAGTCCCGACGGCCAGCACGGCGTTTCTTCCGACGCGCTTTATGGTTCTGGAAGAGCGCCATATCAAAGCCAAGGTTGAGGCCATGGAACTCTATTCTTCTGAACGGAGAGCGTTCCCTCATCCCCGTTCCGCCGAAGGGTTGCGAACCCTTGCAGCGTGGAGAGGCGTGACCGTTGGGGCAAACTATGCGGAGTGTTTTGAAGTTGTCAGACAAATTCTCTAAGCGGTTCATCGTTCGTCAAGACCGGGCGTATGACTGATAAATTGGCATTAGGCTCAGCCCAGTTCGGCCTGCCGTATGGCATCAATAACAAGTCCGGAATGGTGACCGATGCGGATTTGGAAAAGATTTTCAGATTCTCCCGACTCCAGCGAATCGACACGATCGATACGGCGCATGCCTATGGAGTAAGCGAACAGCGAATCGGTGAGCATCTTCGGGGAACTGATGATTTCAGAGTGGTCTCAAAGGTCAGTGCCGGAAATTCGAGCGGAGTTCACGAACAGTTTTCGGAATCCCTTGCGCGGCTTCACCAGAAACGGCTGTATGGTTACCTCGTGCATGATTTTGTGACATTCGAGCAACATCGGGACCTTTGGAGCGCTCTTGTTGAATTGCGCGAGCAAGGTCGGGTGGAGAAAATTGGTTTCTCTTTGTACTATCCTTCCCAGCTTGATGTGCTTCTGGATCTTGGGTTGGAGTTTGACCTTGTTCAATTTCCCTATAGCATTTTTGATCAGCGATTCTCTCCCTATTTTGCAGAATTGCAGCGTCGCCATGTCGAGGTCCATGCGAGGTCCGTGTTCCTCCAAGGGCTTGCTTTTCTCAACCCTGAAACCCTGCGTGGCCCTCTGCTCAAAGCACGAAGAAATCTGAATAATCTGCGGGCGCTCTCGGAGAAATCGTCGTTGAAGATTGAGGATCTCTGCCTCAATTTCGTTCTTTTAAACATTTTCATCAGCCGTGCCGTTGTTGGCATCGATAACGCGCAGCAACTTGAACGTCTTGCAGAATCGGAACTGAAGGCCCGGCTTGTGGAGTCGTACCTCCCCGTCTTGAAGGAATTCCGTGTCGATGACGAAGATGTCTTGCTCCCGATGAATTGGAATCTCTCAGCCTAGCGGCTGGGTCCTGACCGTATCCATCACCAATCTGAAGACTACGAATGAAGAATGTGTTGTGCATCATCCAGGCCCGTATGTCGTCGACCCGGCTGCCGGGAAAAGTTCTCTTGCCCCTGGGAGGCCGGCCTGTCATTGAGCAGGTGTTTCATCAGCTTTCATTCTCAAAACGAATAAAAAAGATCAGCGTTGCAACGAGTACAGACAGAAGCGATGACGAATTGGAACGTTGGGCCACGCGGTTGAAGTATCTGTGTTACCGCGGCAGCCTCGACAACGTGCTTGAACGATACTACCGCGCGGCACAACAAAACAATGCCGATGTGGTTGTCCGGGTAACGGCAGATTGCCCGTTGATTGACCCTGAGGTTGCTGATGCGGTGATCGACGGATTCTTGCAAGGCACGTTTGACTACTACTCGAATGTCAATCCTCCGACGTTTCCCGACGGGCTCGATGTGGAGGTGTTTTCGTTTGCCGCGCTCAAGTCCGCATTCGAGAATGCCAGGCTGAAATCAGAGACGGAACATGTCACACCGTATATCAGAAATCATCCCGAAATGTTCCCCGCCGGTAACTTCCGGAACGAGAGGAATTTCGAGAGTCACCGATGGACTCTTGATACCCGGGAGGACTATGAATTTCTCAAGATCATTTTCGGTGCCCTCTCGAAACCCGGGCAGCCAATCCGTTGGATGGACACGATTCGGTTTCTTGAGCGCAATCCGAATGTCAGGAGCATCAACGAGCATATCGAACGGAACGAGGGATACAAGAAGTCGCTCAAAGAGGATGGAGCACAATACACTTAAGGGACGCATCAATGGGAATCTCACAAGACCTGTATAAGAAGGCGAAAACGCTTATTCCGGGCGGAACTCAGCTCCTGTCCAAGAGGCCGGAAATGTTTTTGCCTGATCAATGGCCTGCGTACTACGAGAAATCGAAGGGATGTGAAGTGTGGGACCTGGATAACAAGCATTACTACGATTTCTCGGAAATGGGGATCGGGGCCTGCGTCCTGGGTTATGCGGACGAGGACGTCAACAGGGCGGTAGTAGACGTCATTAAGAAAGGAACGATGACCACCCTCAATGCACCGGAAGAAGTAAAACTGGCCGAACTTCTCCTCGGACTCCATCCCTGGGCTTCCATGGTGCGGTATGCCAGGTCGGGCGGCGAAGCGATGTCCGTTGCAGTGCGGATCGCCCGGGCCTACTCGAAGAAAGACATCATCATGTTTTGCGGATACCATGGTTGGCATGATTGGTATCTTGCTTCAAACCTCGCAGACGATCGTGCATTGGACGGACACCTGTTGCCCGGCCTTCAGCCCGCCGGTGTGCCCCGTTCCCTGATTGGCGTCGCCGTCCCGTTCAGCTACAACAACTCCGCGGAATTTCTGGAGAAGCTTCACACACGCAAGGACATGGTCGGCGCCGTTGTGCTCGAAGCAGTGCGGAATGACGAGCCGGAAAAAGAGTTTCTTGAGGTGCTCAAACGTGAGACGGTAAAGAACGGAATCCCTCTGATCGTCGATGAAATCACATCCGGATGGAGACTGAACCTCGGCGGGGCGCATCTCCTCTACAACTACGAGCCGGACATTGCGGTATTTGCCAAGGCAATGAGCAACGGATATCCAATGGCCGCAATCGTCGGCAAGAAGAATGTCATGGAAGCGGCGCAGGGGTCCTTCATCAGCAGCACGTACTGGACGGAGAGGATTGGACCCGTTGCGGCCATTGCCACGATTGAAAAAATGAAGAGTCAGAATGTCCAGCAACATCTGAAAAACGCCGGGAAACAGGTGAAGACCATTTGGAGGGAAGCTGCTGCGGCGAACGGACTCAAGATCCATATTTCCGGGATTGACCCGCTCGGTCATTTTGAATTCACAGAAGGAGACCATCTGACGCTGAAGACTCTGTTGACCCAGGAGATGCTCCGGGAGGGTTTCCTTGCTTCCACGAGCTATTATGCTTCGTTTGCTCACCAGCCGGAGGAGATCGACCGGTTCAAGAGATCGGTCAACAAGGTGTTCCGCCTACTGTCGGGAGCCCTGAAAGAAGGAACGGCGGCCAAACTCCTGAACGGTCCCGTCTGCCACTCGGGATTCAAGCGATTAATTTGAATGGCACGGAGTCTCGGAGACAGAGTCTATGAGGGTCGATGAAGGCGATATTCTTTGATTATTGGACGTTAGGGATAGACAATTTCCTGCCTTTGAAGGAGCACCTGGAAAAACTCCAGGTGGACTTCCGGCTTGTACATCTCGGATCGTTTCGGGGGCAATGCCCGCCCACCGAAGTTGTCGCAGGTATCCGCTGCTTTGATTTTCGGTTTTACCACACATTCTTCTTCTTGAAGATTCTGCAGCAGGAAAAACCCGACATCGTCTTCAGCCTGAATACCACGCATTTTTTTGACCGTGTCCTGGTGCTGGGGTGCCGTTTCCTGGGTATCAAAACCGCGTTCCTCATGCACGGCGAACACGCCTACAGGGAAGAGGATAAGAGCTCGGTGACTCTGACGTTCACGCAAAAATATCTTGTCCGCGGGCGGAACGTTAAATTTTATCTCTTCGCCCTGGTCAATTATTGCTCCATTCTCATGCGGACGGGAAGGTTCAACCCTGTCAATGTGCTGAAAGTCTTTACATCCTACATCTTCAAGCCGACGGCATCGTACTATCCCTTGAAGGCCGACGAGCTTCATCATGACTATTGTTTTGTCCCCTCCCTGTATTTCCGTGAATACTATCAGTCTCTGGGCTACAAGGACGTTGACGCCGTCGGTCACTTCCGTCTCTATCGGACGAAACTGGCCGCCGATGGGAGGAACCTTCGGAAGGAAGATCTTCCGGAGCGGATTCGGACGGTTGTGGAATCCGGTACCCCGTACGCAGTGTATATCGAGGACAGCTTCCCGGAAACGGGCATGAAGGGGTTTACCCTCGCTCACCGGAATGAGACGATTCGCCGGCTCTCGGAGAAGTGCAGGAGCATGGGCCTTCGCCTGGTTGTCAAGCTTCATCCGACCACGATTCCGGAGACCATCGTCGCTGATGACTCCGTCATTGTTGTCCATCGGGCCGACCTCGACACGGTGTTGTATTACTGCTCCTTCGTGTTTGGGACAATTTCCACAGCGATCATCAACGCAATCATTCTCGGGAAGGACGTGTTCATTCTTCGCTGGGATAAATTCCTCACGCTCCCTCCGCACTATCTGAACCTCAACATTGCCACTCCGATGGACTCCTTCGAGGCTCCCCTGAACAGCCGCATTACCGACGCCGACAGGAGGCGATTCCTGGAAGAGCACGTGTTCCCCAGCGGAAATCCCGCCGAAGCAATCATGAATCGCATTGCGCCGGGGCTTCGCTGGCGGAAAGAGGACGTGCCGTTGACCAGGAACGAAAAATCCGTCCACTCACGGCTGTGACCGCGATGTCGACAAATCCCCTTGGAGCGCTGATCGCCTATATCAACAAAGGCGGTCAGCGAACCGCGTTGTTGAAAAAAAACGTTGCCGCGACATTGCTCGTTCAGGTTCTGAGCGTTGCAGCGAATTTGATCCTTGTGCGTGTAACGATTGAGTACCTGGGGGACGTGCAGTACGGAGTCTGGATAACGCTGAGTTCGGTATTCACGTGGTTCAACGTGCTCGACGTGGGACTCAGCGATGGCTTACGGAACAAACTGGGAGCATCGATCGCAACCAACGACGACCGTCTCGGACGGACGTATGTGAGTACGACCTATGCGATCCTGTCGTTTATCGCGCTGATATTTATGTTGTGCTTCCTTGTCGCCAACCACTTTGTGGACTGGTCGACGGTGCTCAATACCTCGGCGCTGCAATCGCAGGAACTCAAGACTTTGGTGGTATGGCTGTTTGGGCTCTTTTGTGCGAAGTTCATCCTGAATGTCCTCAATAGCGTATTTGCCGCGGACCAGCGGCCTGCCTTCGGAAACGTCATGTCTGTGGGTGCGACGCTTGTGTCGCTTGTCGGCATGCCGTTACTCTTTATGCAATCCGGCCGATCGTTGTATGCGCTTGCGATGCTGATGAGCGTTCCTCCGGTCCTTCTCGCCTTCGCGGTAAGCGTGTATTTCTACCGGCGGCGATACCGTGCCTTCTCGCCTGCGCCTCGTTACGTCGATTTTTCACTTGCCCGGAAACTCATGTCTCTTGGAGTCCAGTTCTTCGTTCTGCAGGTGAGCGTGATTGTTATTTTTTCCACCCAGAACATGGTCATCACACAGGTTCTCGGGCCCAGGGAGGTGACCCCCTTCAGTGTCGCCTTCAAATACTTTACGGTCATTGGCCTTATCATGCGTATTGCCTTTGGTCCCCTGTGGTCTGCGTTCACGGATTCGTTTGTCAAAGGCGATGTGGAATGGATTCGAAAAGCGAACCGGGGTGCAACGCAGGTGTGGTTCTTGTCCATCCTCGGTGTCATCGTGCTGGTCGTCGGCTCGCAGCCGGCGTACCGATTACTCGCCGGGAGCACGGTCGAAATTCCGTTCACGCTGACAGCCCTCATGGCGCTGTTTACTGTCCAAAGCGGCTGGAACAATATCTACTCCTTTTTCCTTAACGGCGTGAGCAAGATCCGACTTCAGCTCATCCTTGCCGTGACCGCAGCACTTGTTAACATCCCGCTGGCGATATTCCTCGCACGAGACCTGGGGATGGGAAGTTCCGGAGTGATCCTTGCAACGGTTCTTTGCCTGTTGCCGGCGTCCATTATTCAGCCGATTCAATATCGGAAGATCCTGAGCGGAACCGCCCGGGGGATCTTCGACCGATGAGAATCCTGTTCGACCATCAGATATTTTCGTTGCAGAAATTTGGCGGAATTTCCCGTTACTTCGTCGAACTCGCGAAGGAGTTGCGGAGTGACCCGGCCTGCATCGTTGAAATCAGTGCGCGTGTTACCGCATCTCCCTACCTGGTATCGTCAAAGCTTTCGAATGCCCGTACGTTGGGAGTGTGGAACTTCCGCGGGAAAGCCAGATTGTTCAAGATGCTCAACAAACCCGCAACCATTCGGCTCCTCCATCAGGGTCTGTTCGATATTTTTCATCCCACGTACTATGATGAATATTTTCTACCCTTTATCGGCAGCAAACCGTTTGTGCTCACGGTCTATGACATGATCCACGAACGATTCAGCGCTGATGCCGGAGCCGGTGATCCCCTTGTGCAATCGAAGCGACTCCTCGCTACCAAGGCGGCCGCGGTTATTGCAATTTC
Organism: Bacteroidota bacterium; assembly: GCA_049644265.1. Classification (GTDB taxonomy): domain Bacteria; phylum Bacteroidota; class Ignavibacteria; order UBA10030; family UBA10030; genus JBARRO01. Next base: position 12,717 of record JBARRO010000260.1, on the reverse strand, counting down.
GCAGAGCACCAAGGATGACCTGGTCCGGTATCATGGCATCGACCCCGCAAAAGTGCACGTGGTCCATCTGGGATACACACCGAGACCGCCGCATGAATTGAGCATCGAGCTGCCGGAGCGCTATCTTTTGTTCGTGGGGAAGAGGGAAGGCTATAAAAATTTCGAAGGATTCCTCCGGGCGGTGGCGCCGCTTCTTTCCGAGGACAAATCGCTGTATATTGTCTGCGCCGGCGGCGGTCCGTTCACTTCCGTGGAAGAGGAGATCATTCGGGAGTGTGGTGTTACCGGAAGAGTGCAGCGTCGGCCGGTTTCCGATGATGAACTTGCCGAATGCTATCGAAGAGCGGTGGTATTCGTGTTTCCTTCACACTATGAAGGATTCGGGCTTCCCGTCCTGGAAGCGTTTGCGGCCGGGTGTCCTGTCGTAGCGAGCAAAGGAGGTTCACTTCCGGAAGTGGCGGGCAGAGCGGCCCGGTATTTTTCGCCCGACGACGCCGGAGACATGCAGCGGGCTGTTGGACGTGTGCTCTCCAATGCTTCTCTTCGCAGGGAACTGGCCCGGGAAGGGTACCGCCGGCTTAAGAAATTTTCCTGGAACAAGATGGCATCTGAAACGAAAAGCGTGTACAAAAGGATTCTTCAACGAACATCGCGGGGCCGATGACGCCATGGAACTTGTTCGAACGGCAAGTGCCTACCCGGGTGTGCTGACAGGGCGGTCTGTACGAGAGCTCAGACTCTATGCTCTTGTCTGCCTTCTGTTCTTTGTTCTCGGCCTGAGTATTCCCAAGCTCTCCATCGCTCTGTTCCTGGCCCTCGCGTTCACCCTCAAAGGGGAGAAGCAAATACTCGATCGTGATACGGTCCAGCTGATCCTCTTCCTTGCCTTGTGGAATGCCATCGCCCTCCTGCGAGGCGAACAAACACTGGATTTCAAATTCTTTGCTCAGGGGATTTTCCTGTTTGTGGTGGCCTACGCCGCGGGATTTCATTTCCCGTTCAAAAAGCTCCCGGCCTGGCCGATGAATGCTCTCGTTGTGTTCGTTGCATTTTCTCTTGGGTTGCTGGCATTTTCGGCGTTGAGTCTGAACACGCTGTTCCAGGAGGGTGATATCGAGCAGGTCATCCTGAACCGGAGCGTCCGGAATTACTGGATCGATGACCCGAACTCCGACAGCTACACCATGGGTGTTGCCATGGTGGGAATGTTCACCAACCTCGTCATCGGGCTGCTCCCCATGGTGCTGTACCGAAAGCTCATGGAGTGGGACCGGAAGCAAATGAGAAACCTCGGTGCATTACTTGCTGTTGCAGGGACTCTTGCGATCATGCTCGACGTCATCCTGAGCAACCGCACGCCATTTATTCTGCTCGCTGTGGAACTCGGCGGAGTCGTTTTCTATTTGTCCAAAACCGATAAGATCGGTACCATACTCAAACCGCTGATTGTTTTCGGGGTCATCGGGTCGGGAGCGTTTGCCTATCTCATTGCGACGAGCGGGATCGTCGAGCTCCTCGCAGGTTTGATGACAAGGTTCGGAGAGGGCGGTCTGGGATCGGTTCGCTACGACATGTGGTTGTACGGCTTGTCGAACGCGCTCTCCTATCCATTCGGAGGTCTGACGGTCCCGCCCGAATTCGGATTGACCAGTTTTCATAACCTCTGGCTTGATGTGGTGAGGTTGGGGGGAATCTTGCCGCTGTTTCCTCTGGTCGCGTTCCAGGTGCGACATGTGAAGTACTTTCGTGATGCGATACGCAATCTTGCGCTTCCCAAGTCGCTTCGGGTCGCCATACTCTGCATCGGGATTGCGATTGCTTTTGCTTACATGGGCGAGCCATTGATTCAAGGTCCGCCCGTCTACTTCGCGTTCACGTTTTTTTTCCTGGGAGTCGTCAGAAGACTCTCCTCGGCGACGGCGAACGCTGCTGAAGCGTCTCCTGTGGACGCCGGTTCTTGAATCCGGAGGTGACACGGGTGGAACCAACGGTCTCAGTTGTTGTGCCGAGCTACAACCAGGCGAAGTATCTTCGCGCCACACTTCAATCGGTTGTCGACCAGCAGTATCCCCGCAAACAACTGATTGTTGTGGACGGGGGCTCAACCGACGGAAGCGTGGAGATCATCAAAGAATTCGGCAAGGAATGTTCATATTGGTGTTCCGAGCGTGATGAAGGCCAGCCCCAAGCGATTGCGAAGGGTTTCAGGCGGGCAACGGGCGAGCTGATGACGTACCTTAACTCGGACGACGTGCTCTTGCCGGGCGCCATTGAGAATGTGGTCCGGGCATTCGATGGGTCGCCTAGGGTTCTCCTCTTCGGCCATCACGTGGTGATCGATGAGGAAGGCCGCGTTCGGGAGAGAGTCAAGGTTCCGCCTCACGTCCGGTGGATTTCGTGGAAAATGAATCCCGTGTTCAGTCAGCCCGGGACGTTCTTTACCAGAAGTGTTTACGAGTCTGTCGGGGGAATCGATACTTCGCTTCAATACAGCTTCGACCTCGACTTGTTCCTGAAGTTTATGAAAGAGGGGGCGAGATTCGTGCATACCCACAGGTTCCTCGCGGGATTTCGCAGACACACGGACCAAAAAGGGCTTTCCAGAAAATGGTTGGAGATTTGTGATCAGAATACCCGCGAGATTGAACGAAGATATTCGGCGTTTCGGGGGAGCAGGCTTGCACAAACTTTTGCGAGGACTGGTCACTTCATGCTCCAGCTTGCGACACTCAACTATTTCTACACGTATGGTTTCCGGATGTTGAAGGAAGGAAGAGTGAAAAGCTATGATCCGGGATATTCCGATTAATAATTTCTGGAGCCGCCTGTGCTCGTCTCGATAATCCAGGACCGGAAATTGTCCTATCCGGACGCATCGGAATCCTTTTCACCGTCGGAACGATTCCCGGAATATCCGTTCCAGCACATCGCCTTGCAGGAGAACCCTGTGTATCATGCTGTTCGTGACTGTCTATCGCAGGCCGGCCTCGATGCAGCGAACTATGGAACAAACCGGTGGAATCCCCTGGGAACGTACATCGGACGGGGCCAGAAAGTCTTCGTCCTCTGCAATTTTGTATATCATCGCAAGCCCGGTGAATCGGTGCACGACTTCCTCGGGAAATGCACGCACGGATCCGTTATTCGCGCAGTGCTCGATTATGTTTTCATCGCGGCCGGACCGGGCGGGTCAATTTCTTTTGGCAACGCGCCTCTGCAATCCTGTGAATGGAACCGGGTGCTGGATGACACCCGGGCCTCCTCCGTGCTGGAGTTCTATAAGCGTGAAGGCGTAGGAATCACCGCGAAAGATTTGCGCCTGTTGATTGCTCCGCGGAGTCCGCTCGGTGATGTCAGATCTTCGAGTGAAGCCGATGAGAATTCCGCTACCACCGTTGTTCTCCGGGAAGACAGTCTGCTTGATGAACTCTCCCACAGCGATGAAACTGTGAAGTTTCGCGTTACCGACTACAATCCCGATCGGACAGAGGGTTTTCATCGACATCGCGAACATCGTTATGTGCTCAACAACGAGGTGCTTGCTTCCGACGTGATTGTCAGCGTACCGAAACTCAAGACTCATGAGAAAGTCGGCATCACGGTTGGCATCAAAGGTCTGGTGGGCTGCGTGGGACACAAGGACAGTCTGGCGCATCATCGCTTTGGACCGCCGGAACTTCAAGGCGATGAATACCCGGACGATGGGCGCTGGCAGGTCGCCCTCTCACGATTTCACGATTTTGTCTACAGAAGGCGATATCCGCGGGGAGTGGCGGGCATCCTGGAGGTGCTTGACAAAAGCGGGAGGAGGGTGGCAAGAAAGGTGTTCCGGAAGATTCGGGCGGGAGCCTGGCACGGCAATGACACGGCGTGGCGTATGGCAGCGGACCTTCTGCGGATCGTGCATTTTGCGGACCGGCAGGGCGTCATGAAGACAACGACGCAACGAAAGCACGTCGTCCTTATCGACGGCGTCGTTGGAGGTGAAGGTGAAGGGCCCCTCTCCCCGAGCGGCGTAGACAGCAGGGTCGTGGCGTTTAGCGATAACCTTGTGTGCGGCGACCTCGCTGCGTGTGCGCTGATGGGGTTTGATGCGAAGAAGATTCCCATGGTGCAGCACGCGGTCACACGGTCACGGTTGGTTGACCCCTCGGCCCCGGTCGATTGCCGTAAGGACGGAAAGAACATCAATCTCGAAGGTGTGGCAAGCGCCTTGGGGAGACCGTTCCTGCCGCCCACCGGGTGGAGAGGATATTTGCCGTGAGTTGGAAGGCTTTTGTGAAACGGTCCCTCAGTGAAAAAACGTACAATTCTTTCTACTATTACTATCTTCATTTCAAATGCGGGAGGATTCCCAAACTGCTGAACTTAAAACACCCGACGACGTTTAACGAAAAGACGATTTGGTTGAAAATGAACCATCGATACGGGAATGCCCACCTGCTTGCCGACAAGGTGCGCGTGAAAGAGTATGTGAGCAACGTGCTCGATGCGAAGTACCTCGTACCGACGATCGCTGTGTATGACCGCGCAGAGGATGTCGACTTTGAACGGTTGCCCGAATCATTTGTTCTGAAAGCAAATCATGGCTCGGCCTGGAACATCATTTGCAGGAACAAAGCAGCGTTGAACATTCAAGAGACAAGAAGCAAGCTCGCGGGATGGCTGAATTCCAACTACTACGAGACAGGTAAGGAATACCAGTACAAGGACATTCCTCCGAAAATTCTCTGCGAAACGTACCTCGAGAATTCGCCGGATCATCCGCTGGTCGATTACAAGGTTTTTTGCTTCTCCGGTGAACCGCGTTACATTCAGGTTGATCTGGATCGGTTCACACATCACACGCGGAATTTCTATGACTTGAATTGGAACCTGTTGCCGTTCACGACACTGTATCCGCTCGGGAGGCGAGTCCTGTCCCGCCCCGCCGCACTCGACGAAATGCTGCTGGTGGCGAGGACATTGTCGGCGGGAATGGTCTTTGCGAGGGTCGATTTGTTCCTGTTTGACGGCCGTGTGTATTTCGGGGAAATCACGCTCCACCATGGCGGGGGGTTTGAACCGTTTGTCCCGGCCAAATACGATCGTGTGCTGGGGGAACAGATGCACCTTCCTATCCATGAACATACGGGAAACAGTGGCAGCAATGAGTCCATACGAAAAAACGAAATCTGATTTGAAGAACGAACCCCGCACGTGGCTCGTGACAGGGGTTGCTGGATTTATTGGATCCAATCTCCTTCAATCGCTTCTTTCACTGAACCAGAATGTAGTCGGTATTGACAATTTTCTGACAGGGAAACGGCGGAATCTTGATGAGGTCGGGAAGGAACTGGGTGCCGATGCCTGGCGACGATTTCGGTTCATCGAGGGTGATCTTCGAAACCTGGAAACATGCATGAAGGCTGTGGAGGGGGTGGACTATGTTCTCCATCAGGCAGCCCTGGGCAGCGTTCCGCGCTCCGTGGAGAATCCCATCCGCACGCACGACCATAACCTCAACGGATTTCTCAACATTCTTTGGGCGGCAAAGGGCGGTCGTGTAAAGAGGTTTTTGTTCGCGTCTTCGTCCTCAGTCTACGGGGACCATGAAGCATTGCCCAAGCGGGAAGACGTCACCGGCAACCCGCTCTCCCCGTACGCCGTTACCAAGCAGGCGGGCGAGCGCTACGCCAGCACGTTTGCGCGGACGTACGGCATGGAAGTGATCGGGCTGCGGTATTTCAATGTCTTCGGGCCGCGACAGGACCCGGCCGGCGAATATGCCGCCGTGATCCCCCGGTGGATCGCATCCATGATCAGAAACGAGCCGGTTGTTATTTTCGGCGACGGAGAGACAAGCCGTGATTTCAGCTACGTGGAGAATGTGATTCAGGCGAACCTGCTCGCGGCTGTCGTTACGGATTCCCGCGCGGTGAACCATATCTACAACGTTGCCGTTGGCGAGAAGACGAGCCTGAAGGACCTGTTCGAGCTCCTGCGATCCCTGCTTGTCGGCCGTTTCCCTCATCTTCGGGACTTTCGTCCGGAGTACAGGGATTTTCGGAATGGCGATATCCGCCATTCCCATGCAGATATCTCGAAAGCCGTCAGGCTTCTGGGGTATGCGCCTGCATACAAGGTTCGCGACGGACTCGAACATTCCCTGGACTGGTACCTGCAGAGCGGCCATGCGAATCGGGATTGACGCTTCGGCAATTCGCAGCGGCGGCGCGCTGACGCACCTCGTTGAAATCATCGGGGCACTGAATCCCGGAGACCATGGAATCGAGCGTGTGATCGTGTGGAGCAACGGAAGGACGCTGGCAAAACTCCCCGAACGGCCATGGCTTGACCGGAGAGATGAGCCGCTGCTCAATCGCTCACTTCCGTTCCGCATCTTCTGGCAAAAGTTTCGCCTCACACGACTCGCCCGGAAGAGCTGCGATCTCCTGTTTGTGCCGAGCGCAACATACAGCGGAGGGTTCCGGCCGTACGTGACGATGTTCCGCAATCTTCTCCCGTTCGATATTCCGGAGCGACGGAGGTTCCGGCCATCCTTCCGGTATCTCCGGTACCTGATCCTGGAAAGAACCCAGGCCGCATCCATGAAACGGGCGTCGGGTGTCATTTTTCTTTCGAACGTTGCTCGGGAAACTGTGACCGCGAGGATCGGCAACCTGAGGGGGGAAGTTGCGATGATTCCGCACGGAATTTCCGAACGCTTCAGGCAGGATGCGAAACCTGCAGAAAGAACAGAGCAAGGCAAGGGTGTTATCCGCTGTCTCTATGTCTCGATCGTGAACCTTTACAAACATCAATGGCATGTGTGTGAGGCGATTGCCCGTTTGCGGAATGAAGGCATTCCTGTCGAGCTCGACCTTGTCGGTCCTGCATATGCCCCCGCACTCAAACGGTTGAACGAAACCCTTGACCGGGTCGATCCGCAGCGAAAGTTTATTCGATACCGGGAGGCGGTGCCGTACAACGAATTGCATATTCTCTACCACAATGCCGACATTTTTATTTTCGCTTCAAGTTGCGAAAACCTTCCCAACATTCTTCGCGAAGCGATGGCTTCCGGGTTGCCGATTGCCTGCTCCCGAAGGGGGCCGATGCCGGAAGTTCTGGGTGATGCGGGCGTGTACTTTGACCCCGAACAACCCGATGACATTGCCACGGCCGTGCGACAATTGATCCAATCTCCCGACCTGCGCCGGACGTGTGCACGCAAGGCGCTTGAATACGCAAGCCAGTTCTCCTGGGAACGATGTGCCGGGGAAACATTCTCGTTCCTCGCCTCCGTCGCTTCGAACGGGCCGTCAACAGGAAGGGATGTGGCAGGAGCATGAAAAAGAACATTGTTCTGGTGGGAGGGTCCGGCTTCATCGGTACGCATACAATCGAGGAGTTCATTCGCAGAAAGACGTTCGCGAAAATCTACGTTCTGGACCTGGTTCCCCCCCGTGTCTCCGGCAACGAGGTTGTGTACATCCCGTGCGACATCCGGAAGCCTTTTGAAGCCCCGGTGAAGGATTGCGATATCGTCGTCAATCTTGCGGCGCTGTGCAAGGAACCGGGGTATCCGTATGATGAGTACTTTGCGACCAACTTCGTCGGGGCGAAACACGTCTGCGATTTTGCCCGCGCCCATTCCATCAGAAAAATGGTGTTTGTCAGCACGATGATGGTGTTCCGTGCATCGGACGAACCCATGACAGAGGACTCGCCGACATGTCCGGACACCGGGTACGGGATTTCAAAACTCCTGGGCGAGAAGGAATGCCTGCTGTGGAGAAACGCCGGCGGGAAGAACAGTCTGTACATCCTTCGCCCGGCTGTCGTGTTCGGCAAGCATGAAAACGGAAACTACACCCGGCTGTATCGGGCGTTGAAAAAAAGAGCGTTCGCCTACGTCGGCCGCACGACGACGATCAAGGCAAGCATCTATGTCAAGGACGTTGCAGCCGCGATTCATTTTTTCTGTGTGAAGAGCCCCCGGGAAACCATTCATAATCTGGCGATTCCGCGAACCCTCACGATCAAAGACATTTGCGACGCTCTTGCGGATACGATGGGGGTATCCAGGGCCTGGTTGATTTTGCCATTCCGTCTCACCTGGATGTTGTCATTCTTGTTTGAATGGCTTGCAAAGATTCTGCCCAACCCTATTCACCATCGTCGTGTCGAGAAATTGTACGAATCGACCAATATTGTTCCGTCTGCGCTTCTGAGGTCCGGGTTTGCATTCTCGTTTGACCTCCATCAGGGTATGGAGGACTGGAAGCGCGAATGCGGGGGGGACCTGTATTAATGTTCTTCCCGGTTTCCACCTTGCCTGCACAGTAATCCGATGAGTTTCGAGCGACCTGGCCGCGTTGTCATTCTCACCTCACATTTTCCCCCGGAGACGTTTGCCCCCGCAAAACGAATGGCGGCGGTTGCGGCAGCATTCGCCCGAAAAGGGTACAACGTTCGCGTTGTTGCCCCATTCCCGCATTACCCCCAGAGGATGATGTATGAAGGATTCTCCGGACTGCTGATGAAGAAAGAGGTCGCCGGAATTCGCGTCATCTACCTGCGGCCATGGTTTTACAGATCCCGTCATCCATTCGTTCGGATTCTCAGCGAAGGCGTGTATTCATTTCTGGCGTTCCTGACGGCGCTTGCGCTTGGCAGGCCCCGCGTTCTTGTCGTGTCCATTCCGTTTATGTTTCTCGCGGTGAGCGGGTTGGTGTGCTCGGCAATTCTTCGTGCCCGCTACGTCCTCGACGTCAGAGACCTTACCTGGGACTATCTCACGGTGTTCAAGTCCAGAATTGTCGCCGCGGTGGGACGTGCCCTGGCGTCGATGATGAAATGGGCCGTCACAAAGGCTGACGTTGTTGTCACCTCCAACGAACGCCAAAAAACGTATGTCGAAGAATTCCGGGGCACGGGATCGACCCTGCTCCACGAGAACGGCGTGGACGACGGGCTCTTCGAGCAACTGAATCGGGTTCAAACGGGGAAGGCAGCCGGCAACCCTGTGACAGTTGTCTACGCGGGCTTGTTGGGCTATCCGCAGAATGTTGCAACGCTGATCGATGCGCTCGCGTTGCTTCATGCCGACGGGGTGAACGTTCGAGGTGTCATCATAGGAGACGGCGTCGAGAAATCCAGAATTGAGGAACGAATCAGTTCTGTTTCGGCAGGACTGGTGGAACTGACGGGGTACCTCCCTCAGGACAAACTTGCCGCGTACTACCAAACCGCCGACATCTTCTGGGCACAACTGCGGACCGAGCCGATTTTCCAGACCGCCCGCCCGTCCAAGCTTCTTGAGTACATGGCTGCAGGAAAACCGATCGTCTTTGGCGGGCAAGGTGGCGAGGCAGAAAAGCTCATCGCGGCTTCCGGGTCGGGAATTGTGGTTCCTCCCGAACACCCCCCCATATTGGCCGCGGCCATTAGGCGCCTCATGGACGATCCGGCCGCACGGCTGGAGTTTGCCCGCTGCGGCAGGCGATACGCCTCCAAACACTTGCGGAGTGTTGAGGCGGATGCGTTTGTTGAGAATCTGGGCCATTTTCTTCAACCTCCTCCGGACTCCGGGCGATTTTGAGACGGGTTTCCCGTTGTTAGGATTGACCATGGTCACGGTTGCAGAATTGTTTTTCTTGCAACTTAAGAGTAAGTTGTCACTCGAAATTGGGACCTACCGAATGATTCGAAGAAATTGGCGCAATATCTTCATCCTTGTTGCCTTTAGTACCGACGCAATGGGGATCGCCTTCAGCGGCTTGCTCGCCTATTATCTTCGCGAATTCCTTCCGGGCGTCGTCCCCTTCCCCCTTGAAGTGTTTGTCAAACTGACCCTCTTTTCTTCCCTTGTGATCGTTTCATTTTGGATGGTTGTGGGGTTGTACCGGGGGGCGTTCCATCTCGACACACGGAAACAATATTATCTTGCGGGGAAAGCGTACGTGTACGCTGCGCTCATCATCCTGTCCCCGCTCCAAATCTTCCTGCGCAACGACTTTCCTCTCAGATTTCTTGCCGTCTTTCTTGCGTTAGTCCCGATCCTGTTTCTTCTCGGCCGATTTGCACTCAACCGTTTCAATCTGTTCATGCAGAAACGCGGTTATGGAATCCACAGGGTGCTCCTCGTCGGATACGGGGATCGCGAGATCAGCGTGTTTGAGCGATTCGAAGGTTTTCCCGAGCTCGGCTATGAGATCAAAGGGATTGTCTCCAAGAAAATTGCGCGTGCGACGAAATATCTCGGCGGCGTGATTGTTCCGCAATATCCGTTCACGGACATCGGTCCGATCATGAAGCAGGAACGGATCGACGGCGTGTTCATTCCTTCGCCCGCGGCGATTACCAATGGCTATGCGAGCCTCGTTCCCGTCTGCAAAAAACAACGGGTGAAGCTGAAAGTGCTTTCCCCGGAGGCGGACAAGCTGCTTCAGCTCGCAAGGGTGTACGACATCGCGGGCATTACCATGTACTCGCCTCCGCGGTACAACGTCGAGTATTGGCGCAACGTGCTCAAGCGGGTTTTTGATGTTGTCGGATCCGCGACCCTCATTCTGGTGCTCACGCCCGTGTTCTTTGTGACCTCGATGGCAATTCTGCTCGAGTCCGGATTCCCGGTCTTTTTCAAACAACGCCGTGCGGCGCTGAAGAACGGGAAGATTTTCCATTTCTACAAATTCCGGAGTATGGTCAAGAATGCCGATGAAATGAAAGCGGGCCTGTTCCGCCAAAACGAATCCGACGGCGCGCTGTTCAAGATTCGGGACGATCCCCGGATGACACGAGTGGGCAGGTTTATTCGCAAGTTCAGCATCGACGAACTCCCGCAACTGTTCAATGTGCTCATCGGAAACATGAGCCTCGTTGGTCCCCGGCCCCTGCCCGTCGGCGATTATGAGAGACTGAACGAAGGCCAGGAATTCTGGAGTTCCATCAAGGATCGTGCAAAGGTGAAACCCGGCATGACCGGCCTCTGGCAGGTGTCCGGCAGAAGCAACATCGGTTTCCGCGAGATGGTCCTGCTCGACCTGTATTACGTTGAGAATCAATCCTTCCTGTTTGACCTCGAGATCCTCTTCGCGACGATTCCGGTGGTGTTGTTCGGGAAAGGCGCGTATTAGCAGGGGTGCAGAGAAGAAGGGGAGCAGAGGGGTACTGGAATGTTGGAATGATGGAATGTTGGAATGATGGAATGTTGGAATGATGGAATCTCTGATTTGAGCCAGCTGTAGTGTTCCTTTTCAGATGTATTTGCACTCCTTTTCACTACCTCCGGATTATTTCCTTTTACCCGTTTTTCTCCGTACCTTTTCCCATCAGAAATGCGATCCCAATAGTCACATCTTAAGTCCTAACCTCGAACAATGAAAATCTCCATTATCGGCACCGGGTACGTCGGTCTTGTGCAGGGAGCCTGTTTCGCGGACTCAGGCAATCACGTCATTTGCATGGACATCGACGAGAAGAAGATCAATACGCTGAAAAAAGGGAACATCCCGATCTATGAGCCGGGTCTGGAAGAAATGGTGCGAAAAAATGTCCAGGATGCGAGACTCGAATTCACCACGAACCTGAGGAATGCCGTCGAGAAAAGTGAGGTAATTTTCCTTTGTCTTCCCACTCCCCAGTCGGAGGACGGTTCAGCCGATTTGAGTCACGTGCTTAAGGTTGCGGAGAATATCGCGGACATGATCACGGGCGAGAAAATCATCGTCAGCAAAAGTACTGTCCCTGTTGGTACCGTTGACAGAATCCGCCAGGTCCTGCGCAAGAAAGGCCGCCACGAAGTCGAGGTGGTAGCGAATCCGGAATTTCTCAAGGAAGGATCGGCCCTGCAGGACTCTCTGAAACCCGATCGCATTGTTATCGGGACGAAAAGCAGGAAGGCGATCACCGTCATGTCGGAGCTGTATGCCCCATTTATCCGGACCGGCAACCCTGTTCTTGTGATGGATGAACGAAGCGCTGAAATGACCAAGTATGCGGCCAACGCGTTCCTTGCGACGAAAATCTCATTCATGAACGAGCTCGCAAATCTTTGTGAAAAGGTGGGTGGGGATGTTGACCTTATCCGCAAAGGAATGGGCAGCGACCCGCGTATCGGCCAGCAGTTCCTCTTTGCGGGAGTAGGATATGGAGGTTCGTGCTTTCCCAAGGATGTGAAGGCTCTCATCAAGACGGCCCATGAACACGAGTACGAGTTCAAGATCCTGCGGGCGGTTGACGAAATCAATGAACGCCAAAAAAGAGTGCTCATCAAGAAACTCAACCGTCATTTCAACAATCAGCTTCAGAACAAAGTCGTTGCACTCTGGGGACTGGCGTTCAAGCCGCAAACGGACGATATGCGCGACGCGCCGTCTGTTGCCATCATCAACAGTCTGATTGAATCGGGCGTGAAAGTCAGGGCGCATGACCCCGTTGCCGTGAACCGGGCGCGAACCATTTTCGACGGCAAGGTCGAGTTCCACGAGAGCAACTACGAGGCACTGAAGGGCGCGGAAGCTCTGCTTATCGTGACGGAGTGGAACGAGTTCCGTCGTCCGGATTTCGACAAAATGAAGAAGCTCATGAAGACCCCCGTGATTTTTGACGGAAGGAACATTTATGACCCGAAAGAAATGAAGGAAAGAGGATTTGTGTATTATGGGATTGGGAGGAGGGGGGAGTAGGAAAAATGGAACGTTGGAATGTGGAATAATGGAATGTTGGAAT
>JBARRO010000259.1:0-5026 GCA_049644265.1 Bacteroidota bacterium | reverse complement strand
GGGTGAAAGTGTCAGAAAGGCCTATCGGGATTCTGTGATCCCGTTCTGGAAGGGCCGAACGATGCGCGAGTTGCTCCTTAGCCGGATGACAGAGGAATGGCACAAGGCATACAGGAGTGGGATTTTTACTGAATTCATGGAACAACGCGGCCCCGGGCATACAGTGCTCGACGGAAAGATTTACACCAAGGGAATGCTCGATTTCCGGAACGAAATCGACCAGAGTCTTGAAAACCTGGACTTCCTGAATGACCCCGATGCGTGTGGGAAGCAGGAGGAGCTCGAGGCAATGAGGATCAGTGCCGATGCCATCATGACGCTGGCTCGCCGGCACGCTGAAAAGGCGAGAGAGCTTGCCACCGCTGAACGGGACGCTCAGCGCTGTGACGAGCTCGAACGGATTGCGGATGTATGTACTCGTGTGCCGGCCCATCCACCGGGGAATTTCTGGGAGGCGCTCCAGTACTACTGGTTTGTCCACGTTGGAGTGATTACCGAATTAAATCCCTGGGATGCCTTCAATCCGGGGCGGCTCGACCAGCATCTCTATCCGTTCTACAAGCAAGGACTTGCAGACGGGACATTGACGCGGGAAGGCGCCAGGGAACTTCTGGAGTGTTTCTGGATCAAGTTCAACAACCAGCTTGCCCCTCCGAAAGTCGGAATCACCGCTGCCGAGAGCGCAACCTACACAGATTTCGCAAATATCAACTCGGGCGGATTGAAGCCGGACGGCACGGATGGTGTGAACGAACTTACGTTCCTTATTCTGGATGTGATTGATGAGATGCATCTGGTTCAGCCAAGCTCGAATATTCAGCTCAGCGAAAAGAATCCCGAGGAATTTCTCAAACATGCGTGTAGGATTGTGCGACAGGGATGGGGGCAGCCATCAATATTCAATGCTGACATGGTTGTAAAAGAATTGGTTCGTCAGGGAAAAGCAGTGGAAGATGCACGGAGCGGGGGAACGAGCGGCTGTGTTGAGACAGGCGCGTTTGGAAAAGAAAGCTACATCCTGACCGGTTACCTGAACTTTGCAAAAATCGCGGAGGTCACACTCAACAAAGGCATTGACCCGTTCACCGGAGAACAGATCGGTGCCGCCACGAGCGACCCGCGGGAATGGAAAACGTTCGAGGATGCGCTTGAGGCGTTCCGCCTCCAGCTGCGGCATTTTGTCGATATCAAGATTCGGGGCAACAATGTCATTCAGCAGTTGTTTGCACGGCACATGCCCGTTCCATTTCTCTCTATTCTTATCGACGACTGTATCAAGAAAGGGAGAGACTACAACGACGGGGGAGCGAGATACAACACAAGTTACATCCAGGGTGTCGGCCTTGGGACTTTGACAGATTCCCTCTCTGCGATCAAGTATCAGGTGTTTGACAGAAAATCAATCTCGATGGATGAACTCCTTACGACGTTGAAAGCCGATTTCGAAGGCAACGAGCGAACACGGTTAATGCTGGTGAATAAGACTCCCAAGTACGGGAATGACGAAGAGTATCCGGATGAGATCATGAAGGCCCTCTTTGAGATGTTCTTCGCATGTGTCGACGGAAGGGAGACGACGGTCGGAGGCAAGTATCGGATCAACCTGCTGCCGACGACCTGTCACATTTATTTTGGCTCGATGACCGGAGCTACTCCGGACGGCAGAAAAGCCCGGATGCCGCTTTCGGAGGGGATATCTCCGGTGCAGGGATCCGACCGGCACGGTCCGACGGCAGCGTTGAAGTCTGCATCAAAGCTGGACCATTCACGAACGGGAGGGACGTTGTTGAATCAAAAACTGACGCCGAAGCTGGTTGAAGACGAGGAGGGCATCAGAAATCTTGCTCATTTGGTGCGCGGATATTTCAAGTTGGGCGGTCACCACATTCAGTTTAATGTCGTCACAAAGCAGACGTTGCTCGACGCACAGGCGAACCCGGAGCAGTATCGCGACCTCATCGTGAGAGTGGCGGGATACAGTGACTATTTCTGCCACCTCGGGAAAGATCTGCAGGATGAAATCATTTCGAGGACAGAGCACCGGGAGACATGATGCATTCCTGGAGCCCGGATAAGAGAACGCACGAATGAAAATTCAGCACTACCTTCTTCTGTCTTTGACGGGCGGATTTGCTCTTCATCCCATTGCGTCTGCCCAGGTCGGGACCATCTCAGGCCACGTCGTCGACAGACTGACCAACGAGCCATTGATTGGCGCGAACGTCGTCGTCATTGGTACGACCAATGGTGCTGCCACGGATCTCAACGGCGAGTTTGTCATTAAAAAAGTCCCGATTGGGGCTCACAGCGTTCGGGCAAGCATTTTGGGCCATTTGCCGATGGTCAAGACGGATGTGGTAGTTTCGTCCGTGAATCAGGTCGAGCTGCTCTTTGCTTTGGACCAAACGGAATTTGAAGTGGGGGAAACCGAGATCACGGCAGAGTATTTCCCGAAACTTACGGAGACCCTTCTGAGCACACAAATCCAGACGAACGAGGAGATACGGCGGCTTCCCGGGGGATTTGAGGACGTCGTGCGCGCGATTTCGATCCTGCCGGGAGTGGCTCAGGTTCAACCAGGCCGCAACGACCTGATTGTGCGCGGAGGCGCTCCGTCGGAAAATCTGTATGTGGTCGACAACATCGAGGTACCGAACATCAATCATTTCGGAACACAGGGCTCGAGCGGCGGTCCGTTGAGCTACATCAACCTGGATTTTGTGGAATCCACTTCGTTTTCCACCGGCGGATTCGGCGCACGATACGGTGATCGATTATCGTCCGTGCTTCGGATCGGGTTGCGGGATGGCCGGAAGGGCAACCTTGGGGGAAAGGCAACGATTGGAGCGACACAGTTCGGACTGAACCTCGAAGGAGGGAGTGAGGAAGCGGGGTATATCTTCTCGGCGAGGCGAAGTTATCTGGATTTCATTTTCAAAGCGGCGGGATTCGGTTTCGTACCGGAATACTGGGATTTCATGGGAAAGGGGACGATGAATTTTGGCGGTCTCGATAAACTCACGATCCTCGGCATCGGAGCCCTGGACAACGTCAAGCTCTTGAACGATTCACCGGACAAACGTTTCAGCAACTCACGCATCCTTTCGAGCGATCAGAACCAGTTTGTAGGAGGATTGTCCTGGCGTCACGTTTTTTCTTCGGGTTATTCCGACGTAACGCTGAGCCGGACCTACACAGATTATCGGTACGTGCAGCGCGACTCCATGCTTGTGGACATCTTTCGGAACAAATCATATGAAGACGAATACGGCCTTCGTGCAGATCTGGTCGTCATGGGATCAAAGTCCACGGAGCTCTCTGTTGGCGTACAATCGAAGTTCGTCTGGATGAATACAGAGGCCTACCTTCGTCCGTTCTGGACGAACTACGGTCAGCAGATATCTGTCGATGCAGTGTTCGACACCATGGCAGAGAAGAGTGCCGCGTATGCCCAGATCATGCAGGGATGGGGGCCGGTTCGAATATCTCTTGGCGGGCGGCTCGATTATTTCAATCTTCTTGAAACGCGTTATGATTTTTCACCCCGGCTTTCGCTTTCCTATGAGCTTCTACCCACCACCAAAGTGAGTGCAAGCGTGGGTCGCTATGCTCAGGCTCCGTCGTACGTGTGGCTCGTGGCAAATCCTGAAAATCGCAAGCTGAAATTCATCCAGGTCCTTCAATACGTCCTCGGGTTTGAACACCTGGTGAGTATCGACACGAAATTCAGCATTGAGGTTTACCGGAAACAGTACAGCAACTATCCTGCAAGTGTGACCAGGCCGTACCTCGTGTTGGCGAACACCGGAGCCGGATACGGGGGAAGCGATGACGGGTTCTCGTCGTTCGGACTTGAAAAGCTTGTCAGTGCCGGTTCGGGAGAGACGCACGGTGTGGAGTTGTTTATGCAAAAGCGTCTTTCGGAGATCCCGTGCTATGGGACCGTCAGCATCAGCTATAACGATTCGCGGTTCAAGGCGCTGGACGGGGTTGCCCGGCCGAGTGCCTGGGACCAGCGATGGATCGTGAATGTCGGCGGGGGGTACATTTTTGAAGAGCACTGGGAATTCAGCGCAAAATTCCGGTATGCCACGGGGCGGCCGTACACGCCCTACAATCCGGACGGAACGCAGAATGCAGCGCTCTTTAACACGGAGCGCATACGCGCCAACCACAGTCTGGACATTCGTGTCGACCGTCGCTGGACGTTCGACGGGTGGGCGCTGATCACTTACCTGGACATTCAGAATATTTACAATCGGAAGCCCGTGGATGTGCCGAGGTTCAATGAGCGGACGCAGGAGGTGGAGGGGAGTAATGCGATCGGGATTTTGCCGTCGATTGGCGTCAGTGCGGAATTCTAGGAGACCATGCCGGTATTCGCTCGAAGAAATGGAAAATATTCATTGGGCCGCATCTCTTGGTTTGCCTTCGCCGCCGGACTTTTGTATCTTGTAGTTACATAAGGTCATATCTCGGAACGTGGTTCCGCCACAAAACGGCGGGATAAACTCCGCGCGGTAGCGCACTTGTCACGAAGTGATCCCTTTGGGACTTGGGGTGCAAGGGGAAAGGTTCACAGTATATGTATTGAAAAGCATAAAGTCTGGCAGGTGTCGTACGAAACAAGAACAGAAGCCATCAGGAGCGATTCTTGAAGTCACCGGAGGGATGGGAAACGATGGTTGTGATCAACTCGGAACGTGGCGCAGCCCGGTAGCGCACTTGCTTGGGGTGCAAGGGGTCGCGGGTTCAAATCCCGCCGTTCCGACTTCCAATTCGACTGAAGCTTAATGCTCCTCAGTTAAGTTCATGTCGAATTGAGAATCCCGCCTGCCCGACGAAGTCCGTTGTTTGACGCAGTCGGGCCGTTCCGACGAAAGCCAAGGAAAGCTCAGGACTCGTCCTGAGCTTTGTTATTTGGGGGGTGCCCCGCACAAAGAACGTGCGGGTTTCTCAATTCGGCAGCGACTCAGCAAACAACGCTTCGTCGGCCGAATTGGAACAAGGGGTCGCCCGCCTTCGT